>JAZTYQ010000073.1:0-14936 GCA_045637065.1 Acutalibacteraceae bacterium | reverse complement strand
ATCGCTCCTCCTCACTTTATTTCAGCTGCAGCCAAGGTTGAAAACTCAATGATTGGTGAAGGCTGCTTCATTGGGGGCGATGTTGACTATTCAATCCTCTTCTCAAATGTCAATATCGAAGAAGGCGCAAAGGTAAGATATTCAATTATTATGCCCGGCACAACCATTAAGGCAGGCGCAGTTGTTGAATACTCCATCGTTGCAGAAAATGCAGTTATTGATGAAAAGGCTCACGTTGGCGAAAGTCCTGAAGAAATTGCTTCACTTGACGATTGGGGCGTAACCGTTATCGGCGAAAAGGTAACAATCGGCAAGGGCGCCGCAGTCAAAGCCAAGGAAATGATTGACACAGATGTAAAGGGGGAAGAATAAATGGCAGCTCCTAACGTATTAGGTATTATTTACTCAAATGTTTATGATGATTGCCTGAGCGAGCTTACAAGTGTTCGTACTATGGGTTCAGTACCCTTTGCAGGCAGATACAGACTTATTGACTTTGTGCTTTCAAGCATGGTAAACAGCGGTATCGGTAAAGTTGGTATCAGCACAAAGGCTAACTATCAGTCACTTATGGACCACATCGGCTCAGGTAAAGCATGGGACCTCTCAAGAAAACGCGACGGTCTTACACTTCTGCCTCCCTTCAATCTCACAGGCAGCGGCGGAGTTTATAAAAACAGACTTGAAGCTCTTGAAGGTATGCTTTCATACATTGCAGATTCAGGCAAGGATTATGTTCTTCTTTCAGACTGTAATGTAGTTTGCAATCTTGATTACGACAAAATCGTTGACGAGCATATCAAGAGCGGTGCAGACATTTCAATTGCCTACAAGCGCGGTGTAGTACCCAAGCTTGAAAATATTATGACCTTTGCTCTCGACGGTGACAAAATCACTAATGTTACAGTAGGTCAGGCAGGTGAAAATGCAGCAGACTACTCACTTAACATCATTGTTATGAGCCGTATCCTTCTTGAAAGACTTGTTTCTTCAGCTCAGGGTCAGGGTTATGACAACTTTGAAAGAGATATCATTGCAAAGAATGTAGATTCACTTTATATCAGAGGCCACAAAATTGAGGCTTATGCAAAAACTGTTGAAAGCCTCCAGAGCTACTATGACATCAGCATGGGTCTTCTCGGTGGTGAATATAAAGAGCTCTTCTCAATGGACCACCCCGTTTACACAAAGGTACGCGACGATATGCCTGCAATTTACGGCATTTGTGCAGATGCAAAGAACAGCCTTGTTGCTGACGGCTGCATCATAAAGGGTACCGTTGAAAACTGCATCCTTTTCAGAGGCGTGCAGATTGCTGAGGGTGCTGTAGTTAAAAACTCAATCATCATGCAGGATTCATTCATCAGCTCAGGTGCAAAAATCAACTGCGCAATTCTTGATAAGAATGTAGTTATCAAGCCGGGCAGAGAACTCAGCGGCGCTGAAAGCTATCCTATTTATATAGGCAAAAATATCACCGTATAATTGCGGTAAAATAACCAACAGGAGATTCACACTATGAAAGTTTTATTTGTAGCAAGCGAAGCTCTTCCCTTTATGGCCAGTGGCGGACTTGGCGATGTTGCCGGTTCACTGCCTCAGGCTCTGAGAAAGAGACTTATCGGCTGCAGGGTTGTTATGCCCTTATATGACACAATCAAACAGGAACTCAAGGATAAGATGACTTTCATCACAAACATCTCAGTTCCCGTTGCTTGGAGAAGACAGTACTGCGGTATTTTCCAGGCAAAGCACGAAGGCGTTATCTACTACCTTATAGATAATCAGTATTATTTCAAGAGAGACACAATTTACGGTCACTATGACGATGCTGAGAGATTTACCTTCTTCTCACGTGCCGTTCTGGAAATTCTGCCCGTAATCGACTTCAAGCCCGACATTATTCACTGTAATGACTGGCAGAGCGCTCTCACCCCTGTTTTCTATTCAACCTTCTACAGCAAGGATCCCTGGTATCAGGGCATAAAAACAGTTTTCACCATTCATAATATTCAGTATCAGGGTACCTACGGTATGGAGCTTATTAACGATGTTATAGGCCTCGACCCTGCCGACACCTCAATTGTCGAGTACGACGGTGATGTGAACTTCATGAAGGGTGCAATTGAGTGCGCTAATAAAATCACAACTGTTTCACCCTCATATGCAGGTGAAATTCTTGACCCCTGGTATAGCCACGGACTTGACACTATCCTTCGTGACAGACAGTGGAAGCTTCAGGGTATTCTCAACGGTATTGATATTAAGAACTATGACCCCGAAACCGACGGCGCAATTGCTATGAACTACACCGTCAAAAAAGCCAAGGAAGGCAAGGCAGTAAACAAGAAGGCTCTTCAGGCTGAAATGGGTCTTCCCTTAAAGGCTGATGTGCCTCTTATCGGTATCGTAAGCCGTCTCGTTTCTCACAAGGGTCTTGACCTTATCAAGGGTATTCTCGACGAGCTTCTTTACACAACAGACGTTCAGATTGCAGTTTTAGGCTCAGGCGACTGGCAGTATGAAAACTTCTTTAAGGAAATGGCTGCAAAGTACCCCGACAAGGTTGCTATCAGAGTGGGCTTCGTACCCGCCCTTGCAAGAAAAATCTATGCAGGCGCAGACCTGTTCCTTATGCCCTCAAAGAGTGAACCCTGCGGTCTTTCACAGATGGTTGCCCTTCGTTACGGCACAGTACCCATCGTACGTGAAACAGGCGGTCTTCGTGACTCCATAACCGACAGCGGTGACGGCGAAGGTAACGGATTCACCTTCAAGACATATAACGCTCACGATATGCTCGGTGCTATCAGACGCGGTCTTGACGCTTATTGGAACAAGGATTACTGGGATACTCTTGTTATCCGCGCCCTTGAATGTGATTACAGCTGGGGCAAGAGCGCTAACGAATACATCAAAATGTATAAGCAGGTACTCAAGGATTAATTATGAATGAGGAATTATGAATTATGAATTGCGGGGAAGTCTGATAAAGGATGATCTCTTTGCCCGCGGAATATAGTTTCATATAACCCAAAGGGGGAGGCTTGTGCCTCTCCCTTATTTTGCGGCGGAAGGAAGTTGGGGCGGCTCCACAAAAATCGCTTCGCGATTTTGGGCGACGCAGTCGCTTGCCGAATGAAATTCGGCAGTGGAGCCGCCGACCTCCAATCTATCTCAGACTATCCCTGAGGAGGATTTTTAACTTAATCTAAAGTTTTCTCCTCATAATTAAAAGGCCAAACAGTTGCATTTTATTTCAATAAATGCTAAAATAAAGAATATTACTCAAAAGGAGGTCTTTATCTTGGACGAAAACAGAAAAGACGAGCTTGAGCTTCAGGAAAGTACCGAAGCACCCGAGACAACAGATGTCCCCGAAGCTGACGAATTAAAAAAAGAACTGGAAGATCTGAGAGATATGTTCCAGCAGGAGCTTGACAACGCTTCGGGCAGCGAAGAGGTTCTCATTCAGGAGCTGGATGAAATAAACGAAAATGCCGATGCAGAGGACGCTGCCGAAAAGGAAGGCGAAGTACGTATCTGCGAATGCTGCGGTGAAAATGCCTGCAGCGATGAATTTGGCGAGGATTACCCCTACTGCAACGAATGTCGTGAGCTTATGAAGAAATATCCTATGCGTTGGAGCGGTATTGTTATGACAGTTGTAATGATTGCCGTTTTCGTGCTCACAAGTGTTGCAAGTGCTTCCTACACCGATGCATTTATTGCTGTTGCCGATGCAGCTCTCAATTACGATTCAGGCAAGGTTATGACAGGTATGACTGCATACTACAGCTACATTACCTCAGCTTCCGACGATACGCTTTCAATGAAAGCCGTCAAGGATCTTTTTGAAGGCTACAGCAAAACAGGCTACATCACTGATGCTTCAGCTCTTGTTGAAAGAGTATACAGTGAAGCTCAGCTGAAAATGCCCTGGAACAAAAAATATGCCGATATGGTTGAAAATGCAGAGATATTGACAAAGACCTATCATAAGGTTGCGGAGATTATTGAGCCTGTAATGACAGGTCAGGAATATGACTACGATGAAATTATGGCTCAGCTTGATGTCCTTTATGAAACCACTCCCTCAGAGGAAGAAGGCATTGAGGCTTATCATCCCTTATTCATTGAATATTACAGATATATTGTTATGAGCTTCCACGAGGAAAGCATTGAAGCTCAGCTTGATCAGCTTAAAAAGGTTGATGAAATCAACAACTTTGATATGGAGTGGGCGTACCTTGCCAACTATTGCGCCCTTGCTGCAAGAGTAGGTGACGGAGAGCTTGTAAATGAGCTTTACGAAAGACTTATCAAAATCAACAAGGAAGATGCAAACGCTTATACCGCAAAGGCAAGCTATTACCGCTGGACTGAAACTCCCGATGCAGACAAGATGCTTGAAGTCTGCGAAGAAGCTAAGTCAAATCTTCCCTCAGGCGATCTTTCATATATGCCTACAATGGCTATAGCTTATCTTCTCAAGGGTGAAGGAGCAACTGCACTTGAGATAATGGACGAATATATGGCTCAGAGCGCTTACACAGTGCAGACCTGTAACCTCTATGCTCTTTGTGCCGCGTACAACGGCAACGAGGATATTTACGATGAAATGAAGGGCATCCTTGAAAGCAGCGGTTATGAGCTCAGCGAACTGGTTGAAAACTATAAAAAAGACAAACTCACCATTGAGGAAGTTTTAGCAGACAAGGGAGGTAACATCTGATGACAGGACTTTATATCTTTCTTAAATATCTGACATTCCCCGGCGCTCTCGTCAGAGGCATGTGGGAACAGACTGTCTGTCGCCGCTCAAAGGTTGTTGTTGAAGATAACCGTTACCTCAGACGCGACGAGCTTGCAAGCCATGTGGATCATGAGCTTATGTCCACAGCACGTTCGGCTTTTGCTATTTGCTTCGTACCCTTCTTCTTTAATATGCTGGGTGCTTTCATCTTCGGTCTTATGCCCGGAATTATGATGCTCTGGCTACAGTTCAGAGGTATTTTCCTTATAGCTACCTGCGCTGTTTCCTGGTGGTTTGCAGTTTCACTTTTCTGCAATGCTTTCCCTCTTGTTGACGATGCTATGAATATGGTAGACAAGGTCTATCACAGCGGAAACATTCTTCAGAAAATCCTCTATGCTCCCGGTGTGGCTATCACCTATGTGGGTGCATATCTTGAAAAGTACTCAATCACATTTGTTATTGCAGTTGTTCTGAGTATAATGATAGCGATATAAAAAACTCCCTTCGGGGAGTTTTTTTAATTAGCAATATCGGGTCGCGTCGCTCCGATTGTATCCGTTTTGATTGGGATAAAACTTAAAAGTCTGACCCCGCCAAGGAGGTCAGCAGTGAGGCGGCTCCATAACCGAATTTCATTCGGTTTGGCTGCAGCTGCAGCCATAAATCGCCTTTGCGATTTAATGGCGCCGCCCCCCGCTTGCCTGCGGCACTGATTGCTTCGGTTTACAATCGACGCAGATATTCTTTCTGAGCGTTTCCTCTGCGGGCAGAAACCATAAGGTTGTTTCCGACCTACCCGCCACCACAATTGCTAATTACTAATTGCTATTTATTTTTATACACACTAACCAAAAAATAGTGCATAAAATTAGTTAATAATCCGTTGTTTTTTTGTCTAATTTATGATAAAATAACTAATGTTAACTTCAAAAGGAGAAAACTTTGAGGTTTTAAAATAATTAGGGACCTTGTAAAAATGAGGTCTTAGGAGGTATTGGAATTGAAATCTTATTCAGTAAACAACATCAGAAACATTGCCATTGCGGGACATACAGGTAAAGGTAAGACAGCACTTGCAGAAGCTATGTTCTATGTTGCAGGTGTAACAGACAGACTCGGCCGTGTAATCGACGGTAATACAATAATGGACTACGATGCAGAAGAAAAGAAGCGCAAGTGTTCAATCTCAGCTGCAACTGCATCATTAGAGTGGAGAGACACAAAGATCAATGTTCTCGATGCCCCCGGTAAATTTGACTTTGCAGGTGGTATGGCTGAAGCTATGCGTGCAGCTGACTGCGCACTTATCGTTACATCAGCAGGCTCAGGCATCGACGTAGGTCTGGAAAAGGCTATTAAGGCAGCAGATGCAAGAAATATCGCTAAGTTCTTTGCTATCACAAAGGTTGACTCAGAACACAGAGATTTCTATAAGACATTTGATACACTTAAGGCACACCTTGGCACAAAGCTCTGCCCCGTTGTTGTTCCCTATATGAACGGCGGCGTTTGCGAGGCATTTGTAAACCTTTGCTCAAACAAGGCTTTCAAGTATCCCAACGGCAGACCCGTTGAAATTGAAATCCCCTCAGACGATAACATCATCGCTATGAGAGCTGCTCTTGAAGAAGCTGTTGCAACAGTTGACGAGGAGCTTATGGAAAAATTCTTTGAAGGTGAGCCTCTGACTAAGGAAGAAATCATCAACGGTCTTACAAAGGGCGTTGAAACAGGTGAAATCTATCCCGTATATGCACTTTCAGCAACTAAGGTTGACGGCTGTGATATGCTTCTTGACGCTATTGTTTACTCAGCTCCCTCACCCGATAAGGCTAAGCCTGAAATTGCTAAGGATGCAGAGGGCAACGATATTGAAATTGCTTGCTCAGCTAAGGATGACCTTGCAGCACTCTGCTTCAAGACAATCTCCGACCCCTTCGTAGGTAAAATGTCCTTCGTTAAGGTACTTGCAGGTAAAATCACTCCCGATACACCCTGCTATAACTCAAGAACAGGCGAAACCCAGAGAATGGGTAAGCTCGTAACCGTTAAGGGTATCAAGCAGGAAGACACAGCTTCCATTGACCTTGGTGACATCGGCGTTATCACAAAACTTCAGGATGTTCAGACAGGTGACACTATCTGTAACGCTAAGAAGCCCATCACTCTTGCTGGCGTTGAATTCCCCGCAGCTTCACTTTCAATGGCAGTTATTGTCAAGAAAAAGGGCGAAGAAGAAAAAGTTGCTGCAGGTCTTCGTAAGATTATAGATGAAGATCCCACAGTTAAATTTGCAACAAATGAAGAAACCAAGGAAATGGTGCTTTCAGGTCTGGGTGAACAGCATCTTGATATCGTTGTTTCAAAGCTCAAGACAAAGTACGGCGTAGAAATCGACCTTCGCATTCCCAAGGTTGCATACAGAGAAACAATCCGCAAGACCTGTCAGGTTCAGGGTCGCCATAAGAAGCAGTCAGGCGGTTCAGGTCAGTTTGGTGATGTTTGGGTACGCTTTGAGCCTCATACAGAAGATCATCTTATCTTTGAAACTGAAGTTGTCGGCGGTTCAGTACCCAAGAACTTCTTCCCTGCAGTTGAAAAGGGTCTTCAGGAAGCTATCCTTAAGGGACCCCTTGCAGGTTATCCCGTTGTTGGTCTTAAGGCTGTTCTCTATGACGGTTCATACCATCCCGTTGACTCAAACGAAATGGCATTCAAAACAGCTGCCAAGATAGCTTTCAAAAACGGTATGGCTCAGGCAAGTCCCGTTATTCTTGAGCCCATCGGTGAGCTTAAGGTTTATATGCCCGACATCAACCTTGGTGACATTATGGGCGATATAACAAAGCGCCGCGGTCGCGTTCTCGGTATGGGTGCTGCAGACGAGCCTATGATGCAGGAACTCGTTGCCGAAGTGCCTATGGCTGAAATGGGTGACTTCTCAACAACACTGCGTTCTGTAACAGCAGGCAGAGGATACTTCACTCTTACATTCTCAAGATATGAGGATGCTCCCATGAATGTTGCTCAGAAGGTTATTGAAGAAGCTAAGAAGGACGCAGAAGAATAATTATTATAAAGTTGCAACCGTCTGATTTCAGGCGGTTGTTTTTATTTCTCCATATTGTATTAATTGTTTTGTAACACTATTTTCACCTGCTATAGTCTTTTCATTTAAAAATGCCCAATACTGCAATTACATTTTGTTTAAAGTGCCATATTTATTTCGTTTTACCCTTTTTCCTTGCAAAAAAGATAAAAATTTGCTATAATATCTCCAAGTAAATAAAATGGGGGTTTATCGATTTATGAAATATAAGAAAATCGGCAACCGTATATGGCAAGGTCCGCCGGCAGAAAAAAAGTTTGATATGACCCAGGAACCTAAGGGTCAGAAATGGTATCTTGTCTGGATAATATGGATAGGTACAACATTAAGACAGTGGCTCCACAGAGTAAAAATTGAAAAAGTAAATATGAAGGGTGTAAAGCCTCCCTATATTCTTATTTGCAATCACAACTCCTTCTATGACTTCTATATTATGAGTTCTCTTATCAAGCCTCACAGAGGTCATTTCCCCGGTGCGGTGGATGACTTCATCGGCAGAGAATGGGTTTCAAGAAGAATAGGCATTATTCCTACGAGAAAGTTTGCTCCCGACATCAGCCTTGTCCGCATCGGCCGTAAGGTTATCAAAAACGGCGAGATGTACGGTCTTTATGCTGAGGCTCGCTACTCACTGTGCGGTATCACAGAGGTTATTCCCGATTCCGTAGGTCAGCTTGTTAAATTCCTCGGAGTACCTGTTGTAACAATTACAATGAAGGGAAATCACATCTATAATCCTTACTGGAATATGAAATCCTTCCGCTGGTTCCTCAGAACTGAAGCACTCCATCAGCAGCTTATGACAGCTGAAGAGGTTAAGGCTGCTTCCGTTGAAGAAATCAACGCAAAGATAAAAGAAGCTCTTTGGAACGATGACTGGAGATGGCAGAGCGAAAACAGAGTAAAGATCAAGAAAAAGACCCGCGCAGAAGGTCTTGACAATGTTCTTTACAAATGTCCTGCCTGCGGCTGCGAAACAAAGATGTCTTCAAAGGGCGCACAGCTTTTCTGCGGTGAATGCGGCAAGAGCTGGACTCTTAACTACTACGGTGAGCTTGAGGCTGACAAGGGCGAAACCGAATTCAAGTTCCCCTCCGACTGGTACAAGTGGGAACGCGAGGAAGTCAAGAAGGAAGTTTACGCAGGTACCTATCGCACTGAGTGTGATGTCAAGGTTAACGACCTCCCCAATGCAAAGGGCTTCATCTATATGGGCGAAGGTCATCTCGTTCACGATTATGACGGCTTCAAGCTCAAGGGTGTACGTGAGTACGACGGCGTAGAATTCGGTATGGATATCCCTGCCCTTCAGCAGTATGCCTGCCATGTAGAATATAAGTACCGTTTCGGCTGGGGCAGAGACTGCATCAACCTTAACACTATTGATGACACATGGTATATCTTCCCCGAAGATAAGAACATCAAGGTTACAAAGATTGCTCTGGCAACAGAAGAAATCTATAACAAGCGATTTGCAGAAAGCAGAAACTCAAAAAAGAAAAAAGAAGACTGATAAACAAACTACTATATCTTAAACGTTAACAAGAAAGGAAAATTAAAATGAGTACAATCGATCAGCTCAAAAAGATTTTTGAAGATTACACAGGAAATCCTGTACCCGACTTCACTGAAGAAACCGTTTTCACAACTGATATGGTTATGAATTCATTCGAAATTTTCGGTCTTATCTGTGAAGTTGAAGAACACTTCGATATCGAAATCCCCGACAGAGAGCTTATGAAGCTTGTAACAGTAGGCGACCTCGTTGCTTACATCGACGAAAATAAGTAAAACAAAAAGCCACCTTCAGGTGGCTTTTTTAAATGCAAAATGCAAATTGTGGTCGCGGGGAAGCTCGTGACCATTTTTTATCTCAGGCCGCAAAGGTTATGCCGGGCGAAGGCAAATGCCATCGTTTGTAACATCTCATTTAATCTGTGCAGGAGGTAAGTTGCGGGCGGCTCCATTAAATCGCCAGGGCGATTTTCGGCTACTTTGTAGCCGAACCGAATGTAATTCGGTTATGGAGCCGCCGCCCACCGCTGACCTGGTAAAAAACAAAAGAAAAAATCCAAGTCTTTCGACTTGGATTTTTTGGTGACCCGAACGGGAATCGAACCCGTGTTCCCGCCGTGAAAGGGCGATGTCTTAACCGCTTGACCATCGGGCCATATATGTGAAAGAGGCGGACACGTTATCCTGCACTCTTTATCTTACAGATTGGTAGCGGCAGTGGGACTTGAACCTACGACACTCCGGGTATGAACCGAATGCTCTAGCCAACTGAGCTATACCGCCACATATCCGCACCTCATCAGTGCTTGCATATTATATTATAAGTTTTCTCAATTGTCAAGCCTTTTTTCAAACTTTTTTTATGTTTTTTAACTTTTTTTATTTAATGGTTATTTTTTCCTCAGAGAAGCAAAAAACATGCTGAGAATTTCACTGCACTCTTTTTCCATATATCCGCCGATTATCTGCGGCCTGTGATTATAATCAAGGTCACAGAGATTTATAAGGGTACCCATTGAGCCTGCCTTTTCGTCATAAGCACCGAAAACAACTTTTCCTATGCGGGAATTTATAATTGCGCCCGTACACATGGGACATGGCTCCAGGGTAACATATAGGGTACAATCCTCCAATCGCCACCTTCCGAGAGCCTTGCAGGCACCGTTTATTGCTTCGATTTCCGCGTGGCACAAGGAATTATACTCTTTTTCCCGTTTGTTTTGCCCTTCTGAGACGATTTGTCCCTTTTGGACTATAACAGCACCAACAGGCACTTCTCCCTGTTTAAAGGCGTGTTTTGCGTTTTTGAGCGCCTCAAGCATAAATTTACTCTCTG
Organism: Acutalibacteraceae bacterium; assembly: GCA_045637065.1. Taxonomy (GTDB): domain Bacteria; phylum Bacillota; class Clostridia; order Oscillospirales; family Acutalibacteraceae; genus UBA6857. The sequence goes on along the minus strand of JAZTYQ010000073.1, from coordinate 4,217 downwards.
ACATAATTTTTACCCTATCTCAATATAAAGTGAAGTAATATAAATCATATATACAAAAGATATAATCATTGCCGGATTAAAAACGAATGCGCTGCATTTTTCTTTCATCGACAGAATCCTGCAATCATCTCTGAGGTGGTTTTCCTTTGTCATCATTCTGAAAAGAATGAAAGCAAGTATTCCCACAATTATAAAGCCGTAAATAAGTGCGGCAGCAATAATGTTTGCTCCGTTTTCCGAAAGATGCTCCGAAGCATAGGTTATGGCAACGGAAATGCCGTTATTGAGAGCGTGAATAACAACGCCTGTCCATATTGAGCCGGTCTTGATGCTGAAATAGCCTATAGCAAAGCCAGCAATAAGAGCAAAGGGTGCCTGAACGAGATTTCCGTGCATTGCTGCAAACATAACCGATGACATAATAATTGCAAACTTATCACCGTAAGCGCGGAGATTTCCCATAACATAGCCTCTCATTGCAATTTCCTCTGTCATGGCGGCACACACAACCACACGGATAAATGTTATTATAATTCCCGTTATTCCGGAAGGCATTTCTATGTCGGGTGATTTCAGATGAACACCGAAAACTTCCATAAAAACAGTGATATATGAAGTTATGATATTTGCAAACATACAAACACCCACACCTGCAATGACAGCCATAGCTGATGTGAATAAGCTTTCAGGCTTTTCAAGGCTGAGAGGCTCACTGACAAGAGAAACCTTTTTCATTTTTTTACCAAGAAGATAAAAAGGCAAGGGCAGAGAAACACATATAAGAACAATGTCAACGGCGCTCTGATAAATCGGGTCTGCAGTGTATAAATCTGCAAGACCTGCCAACTCAAAAAATATGAAAAGTACATTCTGCAGAAGTACATAAAGCAAAAATGCTCCGCCCACAAGAAGACCCAGCTTCTTTATCTGTCTTTTTTTCTCCTGACGGTTTAAATAAAACCCTTCAGGACCATTATAATAATAATTCATTTCAATCACCAAATAAAAAATATATCCACCTTTTATTCTTTAAGAATTCAGGTGGATACTTCTGTTCTTTATCTTCCCTTGCGGGAATTTTTTCCTTTTTTCGGTCTTTTCGGCGCAATTCCGAATTCCGAATTCCGAATTCCGAATTTACTTTTTAGCTGTTGTCTGATTATCTCCTACGCCTTCTGTGCTTGAGGGAATGAAGAGAATTTTGAAGGTCATAAGCATAAGCTTAATGTCTTCTATCAGCGACTGATTTGCAATATACATCAGGTCCATCTGCACCTTGTCATAAGGCGGAGTGTTATATTTACCGTAAACCTGAGCGTAACCAGTAAGACCTGCCTTCACCTGAAGTCTGAGAGCAAATTCGGGCATCTCTTTTTCATACTGCTTTGCAATCTCGGGTCTTTCCGGTCTGGGACCTACAAATGACATATCGCCCTTGAGAATATTGAAAAGCTGAGGAAGCTCGTCAAGACGCAGCTTTCTGATTATTTTGCCTACGGGGGTAATTCTGCTGTCACTTTCCTTTGCAAGACGGGCAACACCGTCTTTTTCGGCATTTTCAACCATACTTCTGAATTTGATAATCTCGAAGGTTTCACCGTCTTTTGTCAGTCTCGTCTGCCTATAGAAAACCTTGCCCTTATCATAGAGCTTGATAGCTGCGGCAGTGCCGAGCATAAAGGGTGAAGAAATAACAATGGCAATAAGTGAAAGCACTATATCAGCCATTCTCTTTACAAAGAGATAAATTATACTCGCGTCACTTCTCTTGCAACGGTAAACAGGTACATTCATCATCTGAATGGTTTTTCCGCCGCGGATTATGGTATCTGAAATTTTAGGCTTTATATAGCAGGCCTTGCCCTGAGCTATGCAGTATTTAAGCACTTCATTTCTGTAATCAGAGGGTACACCGCAGATGAAAACCGCATCAACAGTATCAATTTTCTTATATACTTTTTCAAGGTCAATATTTCCGTAGTTATAGGTTTTCACAACATCAAAGCGTTTAGTCATACCTCTTATGCCCTTCATTGATTCATAAGAGCCGATGTTGCCGAAAATAACAATTGTCTTTTTAGGCTTGTGGAGCTTAAAATAAACATAGTCTGCAAGGAAGCACCATATTGCCGCAACAATGCAGCAGAAAATATAATTACCTATAAAGGGCCATGGTAGCAGCAGCTTATAGCTCAGAAGTGAGAAAATAACATACTTTGCCGCTTCAAGAAATCCCAATGAAATTATCTGTGAAAAAATCAGGTCAATAACGCTTGCCGTACCTACCATGAAACCGCCGTAAACCCTGACGAATATCACATACAGCACCGTAAAGGATATTGCAATAAGATAGTTACCGTATCTGAAAAACTCAAGAGGAATTTCCTGATTATAGTTCAGTATCCATACATTATAAACAAACAGACCGATAAAAGCAGTCATAAGACACTTGAAAAGATAAAGAATCATCTTTTCCTTTATATTTTTCTCGTTCATAATTCTTGTTCCTTTGTTTTTTATGATTTTATTTTAGGAATATAACTTAAAATCAAATGAAAAAATATTATCTTTTTTTAATAATATCATAAAAGACCTGCGGTGTAAAGTCCGGCACACTAAAAACAACACTGTGTTTTTTATTTTGCACTTTTACAGTAATCTTTCATACAGCACTTATGGCATTGAGGTCTTCTTGCTATACAGACAGCTCTGCCGTGAAGCACCGCTCTGTGGCAGAAGTCGTTGCTTTTTTCGCCGGGTACAATCTTTTTAAGCTCCAGCTCAACCTTTTTCGGGTCCTTAGTGTCAACAAGGCCAAGAAGATTTGTTATTCTTATAAGGTGTGTGTCCGCAACAATGGCTGGCTGCTTATAAACATCACCCATAATGAGATTTGCAGTTTTTCTGCCTACACCAGGCAGTGAGGTGAGTTTTTGGAGGCTGTCAGGTACTCTGCCACCGAAATCATCACGGATTTTAATTGAAATCTCCTTTATATCCTTAGCCTTAGTTTTATAAAATCCGCAGGAATAAATCAGCTTTTCTATATCGGAAACCTCTGCATTACAGAAGCTTTCAAGGTCGGGGTACTTTTCAAAAAGAGCAGGCGTTACCTTATTTACTCTCTCATCGGTACACTGAGCGGAAAGCCTTGTTGCAATAAGAAGCTGCAAGGGGTCTTCATAATTAAGAGAGCATATTGCCTCGGGATATTCCTTTTCAAGAGCCTCAACACAAAGTATGGCTCTTTGTTTTTTTGTCATAATTATTTCTCCTTGAATTTTACTGAATTTCTTCTCCAATGAAACAGATATTGCTGTGCAATACCTTCAACACCTTTTGTGCATTCCGACAGACCCTCGGGATACATCTCTGCCATAATTTTTTTAACCCACACATCAACGGGAAATGCCTCTTTCCTGCCAAAGCCGTAAAGCAGTGTACATTCGGCAACCTTTGCGCCTACACCCTTTATTTTCATCAGCTCGGTTCTTGCTTCTTCAATAGACATTTCTTTTATTTTGTCAAGGTTTATTTCACCGCTGCAAAGCTTTTCTACGGCATCGGCAATATACTTTGCCCTGAAGCCTGCACGAAGAACCGCCAGATCTTCCACCGTTACATTTTTAAGGCTTTCATATGAAGGGAAGGTGTAATCATTTTCACCTATTTTTTCACCGAAATTTTCGCAGAGCCTCTCAATAATTCCCGTTATTCTCGGAATATTGTTATTCTGGGAAATTATAAATGAACAAAGTGCCTCCCAAGGCTTCTGATGAAGAATTCTTATACCGTAAAATTCCTCTGTGGCTGCCTTGATATTTTCATCAGCATAAAAGCCTTCAACTATTTTTACATAGTCTGTTTCAAGGTCAAAATAGTTTGCCCACAGCGAAAGAAAATCTTCTTCACTTGTGTTGCAGAATATAATTTTATCTTCAGCTTTTATTATATCCGTTACCTTGCCGTCAACAACACCGTGAAAAGAGCCGTCTTCATTTTTCTTCCACCTGAATGCCTGTCCGCAGAAAAGACACAGTTCAATATCAAGACATTGGCAGTCACTGACTATTATATCTTTTTCTTTTATTTCATAATTCATTATCTTTAACCGTCCGCAACTTTTTTTATATTATATCTTCTATTAAAATTAAAATCAACCGTGAATATAATTCCTTTTTATTTTTTCCACTTTATTTTCTTATGATGTTAAAAAA
>JAZTYQ010000072.1:0-9421 GCA_045637065.1 Acutalibacteraceae bacterium | reverse complement strand
GGGCAGGCGACTTCAGACTTCAGAAAAAGTACAGGTACGGCAAAACAGGTTTGTTCCTTTACAGAAGGGACACTCAGGAGGACTGAGAATGAAAGAAAGAATTGCCATTTATCCCGGTAGCTTCGACCCTATAACAATAGGTCACCTGGATATAATAAAGAGAAGTGCAAAGCTTTTTGATAAGGTTATTGTGGTTGTTATGTCTAACTACCGCAAGGCAGGCTCCCATGCTTTCAGCGTTGAGGAAAGAGTTGGGCTTGTAAAAAAGTGTACCGAAGGTCTTGACAATGTTGAAACAGCTTCCTATATGGGGTTGCTTGCGGACTATGCAAGGCAGCAGGGTGCAGTTGCAATCGTCAAGGGTCTGAGAGCTGTCTCGGACTTTGAGGATGAATTTCAGCAGGCTCTTATCAATAAGAAACTCAACGGTGAAATTGAAACAGTGTTCATGGCTGCAAGCAGTGAGAATATGTTCCTGAGTTCAAGTGTAATCAAGCAGGTTTGTATGCTCGGCGGTGATGTAACACCTTTTATCCCCAAGGAAGTATCAAAGGAAATAATTGATAAATTAATGAAAGGATGACAAAGATATGGCAACTTACGATATCGAAGATCTCGAAGTAGAAGACGTAGAGGGTTCAGACGATTACATGGAAGAGGCTTATGAAGAAGAGGAGTATGAGGAGGTAAGAGAATTCGGTCCTTATAACCACGATGAAGCTGAAGAAAAGTGGAAGGATCTCGACTTTGAGCAGCTCGTTGAGCAGATGTCACTTTATGTTTCAAATGCAAAGAAATTCTTCTTCTCAAAGAACAAGAGAATAGTTAACGGCCGTGATGTTGACACACTTGTTCAGTTCATGCAGGAAAAATTCCCTCAGGAATTTACCAAATCAAAGGACATCATCGGCAGAGAAGCTACAATTCTTGCAGAGGCAAAGGATAAGTCAGACAAGCTTATTGCAGATGCTCAGAACTACAAAAATGAAACCACAGCAAAGTCACAGTCCTACTACAATGACGTGGTTAAAAAGGCAAAGGCTGACGCTGATGCTATTATTGCCCGTGCAAACAATCAGGCTGCAGATCTTGTTAAGGAACACAACATCACAAGAATGGCAAGAGAAGAATCCGAAAGAATCAAGGCTGAAACAGAAAAGACTGTTCAGGCTATGATTGCCAAGACAACTGCTGACTGCAACGAATATAAGAAGCAGGCTAATGACTATGCTAAGAATATTGTTCAGGGCGCTTACAACTTTATCACAAGCGGTCTTGCAGGTTATCAGGGCATCGCTGCCAAAAACCTTGACGACATCAACAAGGTCAACATGACATTCCAGCAGGAATACGCTGTTCAGGTTAAGAATCTCGGCATCGAAAAATAATTATTATGGACGCGGGGCAGTGGCTCCGTGTCTTTTTTTCTTTCCCACCGAGGAAGATTTATAGTCAAAGGCACAGGAGTTTTCTTCTGTGTCTTTTTTAGGTGGGATGAAAAAACGGCTTGCGGCGGCTCCACTGCCGAATTTCATTCGGCAAGCGACTGTCGTCGCCCAAAATCGCACACTGCGATTTTGTGGAGCCGCCTACCGCAGACCGGAAGCATTGCCGTTAACATTTTGTTTAAATCTAACAAGAAAATATGCCTTGAAACTACTTCTGAAAGGAGGTTTATAGTCATATTATACAAAATAAAATTAATTTGTTAAAAACTATTGACAGATAGCGCAGAGATAATATATAATTAGGGTGCAACAAAAAGAAAGGGGTGTCTCCGATGTACTGTTTAGTATAAACCGTACGATTTGATAAGTATCTGTAAAAAAATAAAAATTATAAAACAAAAGAGTTTGTGTAAAGAAACAAACCGAAAATCTCCTTTGACAGAAATGACTGTCCGGGTAGAGCTGAAAGAGATAAAATCAAGTCGTATCAGACGAAAAATTATATATAGATAGCAAAGGCAAAAAAAGCCGGAGCAAAATTCACGAGTGTAAAGAAACTTGTGAAGTCTTATAAGAGCTTTCAGGAGAAATGCTCAGTCGGATGAAGTGACTGAGGAAAGCTATCATAAGACAAAAAGGAAAACGTGAACTGTACCTGAGAGTAAATCAATTACATTTATGGAGAAAAAGGTAGCAGAGGATGCCTTATAAATGTAAGAAGCATAAGAAAAAATTGCAAAGGAAAATGAAGAAAACAGGGTACAGAATATTGCAGACGAAACCTTCCTTAAAATAAAAAGTGCCACCTGTAGTAAAAACTGCAGGTGGTTGTTTTTATGAAACAAGTTTAATAAACAGCCTTCCGGGATAATCGCATAAATCACCCTTAAAAATATGCTTGAAAATATCACTGCAAACTGATTTGGACAGTGCATCCTTGGTTTCATAGTGAAATATGATATACGCCCCTGCCGAAAAGCAGGGGCGTATGATGTTTACTTGCCTATTTTTCTGAGAATTTCAGGGTCGCAGGTGTCGGCAACCTTGCCGATTTTCTCCCAGAGGGCATCTGCCTTTGCTTTCCATGAGAAGTAGCCCGCAGGTGAATCGGGATATTCATCATAGAGCTTGCCTACTTCACCGCTCTGCATAAGACCCTTGATGGTTTTTTTGACATTTGCCATTTTGAGATTGCCCGTTGCAACACCCTTGAGAATGCCTGCAACTATCTTTGCAATATCTGCAGCACCCAGGCCAAGATCCTGGCCCATGCCACCGAGAATCTTCTGGCAGAAGATGATGTCATTTTTGAACATATATTCAGCTTCCTTATAGCTGAAGGAGATTACACCAATAAGCATAGGACGAAGGGCATCGAAATCCTTACCCTGCACCTGGAAATAGCGCTTGTTGATTGACCACATATTTTCTTTTGTGAGGGGCTTGCCTTCCTTGAGGAGCTTTGAGATAACCTCAACGGCAATCTCTGCCTGATAAAGTGATGAGGTGCAGCCTTCGCCGCAGGTGGGCTTTGTGAGGAAAGCAGTGTCACCCATAGCAATGAAGCCGTCTTCAACAAAGGAGTAAAGTGTTCTGTGATAGGGGGTCATACCCTTTTCAACCTTTTGGACGGTGTATTTAGGCCAGGGTACATTCTTTCTTACATCCTTGAAAATTTCTTCTGCGTAAGCGTAGTCATAGTTTGAGCCTATGCCGAGAATTGCGCCGTGGTCGTCACCGCTTGGAGCTGACCATGCCTTATACTGCATAAAGAAGCCGTGCAGGTCAAGGGGATTGACCTTCTGGTCAACATATTTTGCATAGTAAAGAACAACATAGAAAATGTCGGCGGGAGTAAGTGGGAAGTTTTCGACATAAGCATTGTCGGGGAGCTTTGTTCTTGCTGCTGAGGGGATACCCGTGCAGTCTGCAACCAACTGTGCCTGTGCCTGCTGTTCGCCGTCAGCAGTTATGTATTTTGCACCGATAATCTTGCCCTTTTCATCCTTGAGGAAGTCACTGAAAGCGGCTCCGTAGATAATCTTGGCACCTGCAGCCTCAGCCTGACGGTTCATTTTCATAATGAACTCGTGCTTGTGCATACCGATAACAATTTCCTTGCCGTACTTTGAGTAGTTGCCGTAGGGTGAGTAGCTTCTGCCTGAGGTGAAAACGAAGCCGTAATCCTCGTCGCCCTCTTGGGGAATATCAAGGCCGAATCTTTCCATTTCCAGCTTTCCCATGTGGAAGATGTCATATTCTCTTGATACATTTTCGGCTTCCTGCTTTTCGATAACAAGAACGCTGTGACCCTGCTCTGCCATTTTCTTGGCAAACCATGCGCCTGTGGTTGATGCACCGGCAATAAGAATGTCAAATTTTTCCATATTAAGAACTCTCCTTAATAATATTTTCTTCACTCAATATCATATCATTATTAAGGCAGTGTTTCAATAGTTTAAGGTATTAAAAATTATTTTTAAATTTGTTTTTTACCTCATAATATTTCTCCACAAGCCAGAATCGCACTTCATATTTTGGTTTTGACAAAACCAGCTTCATTTCCTTTTCAGTGAGCACTTCGCCCAAACGATCTTCTTTGCTGTATGCTCCGGGCAGACACAGTGACGGAAACATTACGCACCACCAATTTTTGCCGTTACCTTCACCGATAATGATTTTAAGGGCATTGTAGTAGCCGGCAGGCAAAGTGATGTTTTCATATACCCTTGTGGGGAAATAGCTTTTGCCGAGAGTGACCTTCACATTATAATCGTACCCCTCAGCACCGATACACTGCAGTGCCGTGTGTCTGAGAGAGAGAAGAGATGTGCCTGCTAATCTTTCGGCAGAAACGATGTCATTACAGTCGGTGAAAAGGCTCTCGCTCTCTTTTAATATAGTATCTCTTACGGTGAGCTTGAGGCGTTGGTCTTCGGCAGAGTCCGAATTGGCAATAACATGAAGGCGCAGAATATCCTCTCTCACATCCTTGCAGGTACTTTCAAAAGACACGGTGGCAATAATGCAGAGGGTAAGGGTGAAAAAGACGGCAAGGTCAATAGCTTTGAGTTTCATTTTTATGTAGACTCCTTTTGGTTTTCTTGCCTTGATTTTTGACTGACGGGTGTGACAATATACAAAATTTGCTTTTAAAGTTTAATCTCTCACTTGAGAAATAATAATAAATATGATAATATAAAAGGAGTAAACCTATGGACACATTAGAAAGAATAAAAGAAATAATCTGTGAGAAAATCGACATAAGACCCGAGCTTCTCAGGGAGGAAACAACCCTTGAAGAAACAGGCGCAGACAGCATTGACATAATTGAAATCATTATGGAGCTTGAATACGCCTTTGATGTTTCTATTCCCGACAGTGTTGCACTGAAGCTGAAAAACATCGGCGAGCTGAGAGACTACATTGAGAATTATGAATTATGAATTTGTAATGCGGAATTGCGGGTGAGTTTCTGCTGACGGGGAGTTTCTGTCCGCAGAGGCAGTAGGCGGGCGGCTCCACTGCCGGATTTCATCCGGCAAGCGACGGTCGTCGCCCAAAATCGCTTCGCGATTTTTGTGGAGCCGCCCCACCGCAGACTGAAAGTTCACAGAAGAAAACAACAGACAGGAGAAGGAAATGAAATACAAATATATAATGTGGGATTGGAACGGAACTATCCTTGACGACCTGCAGATAAACTATGAAATAGAAAACACCCTGCTTTCAAGGCGCGGCAAAAAGACAATGGAGGAAATAGGGGAGTATCACGAGAAATTCGGCTTCCCTATAATAACCTTTTATGAGAAATTAGGCTTTGATCTTGAAAATGAAAGGTTTGAGGATATAGCAAGGGATTATGTTTTCGAGTATGATGAGAGATTTCCCGAGGCAGAGATTTTTGAGGATGCTGAAAGAACACTTCGTGAGTTTAAGTTTGCAGGCATCAGACAGATGATACTTTCAGCCACGGAGCAGAGGTTTCTCGAAAAGCAGGTGCGCGCCCACGAAATAGAGCATTTCTTCACGGATATTCTCGGCACGAGGGATGTCTATGCAAAAAGCAAGGTGGATATTGCTCTTCGGTGGATAAGTGAAAATGATATAGACTCTTCCGATGTGCTTTTTGTGGGGGACACCACACACGATTTTGAAGTGGCAGAAAATATAGGCTGCGACTGTGTGCTTATTGCAAGAGGTCACAACTCTTATGACAGACTTCTTTCAACGGGTACAACAGTGCTGGAAAATATTGAGGAACTCAGAAAGCTGGTATTAAGATGAAAAAGGTTGTTATTGCACCCGATTCTTTTAAGGGCACCCTTTCCTCGGCTGAGGTATGCGGTATTGTAAAGGATGTGCTTATTAAAAAGTACGGCGAAGTTGAAGTTATAGAAATCCCCATAGCTGATGGCGGTGAGGGAATGACCGACAGCTTTCTCTATGCCTTTCCCGGTTCGGAGAAGGTGTATATGAAGGCACAAAGTCCCTTAGGCAGAGAGATTGATGTTTACTACGGCATCATTTCGGGGGACACTGCCGTGATAGAAATGGCTGCGGCTTCGGGCATAACTATAGAAGAAAAAAACGATGCCTTGAAAGCCTCAACCTACGGCACGGGTGAAATGATAAAGCGCGCCCTTGACAGCGGTATAAGAAAATTCGTTATCGGCATAGGCGGCAGCGCCACAACAGACGGCGGCATCGGCTGCACTGCAGCACTTGGCGGCAGCTTCCTTGACAAAGAGGGTGTGAGTGTTGAGCTTTGCGGTGAGGGTCTTGCTGATATTGAAAGCATTGACCTGTCAGGTCTTGACAAGAGACTGAAGGAAAGTGAAATCACCGTTTTGTGCGATGTGAAAAATCCTCTTTACGGCAAAAACGGAGCGGCTTACATATTCGGCCCCCAAAAGGGTGCAGACCCGAAGACAGTTGAATTCCTTGATGCAGGTCTTTTCAATCTTGCACAGAAATCTCAAGAGTATCTGAAAAAAGACTTTTCACAATATGAGGGCGCAGGCGCGGCAGGCGGACTTGGCTTTGCACTTGTGGCTTTCCTCGGCGCAGAGCTGAAAAGAGGCATAGAAGCCATACTTGATATAACTCATTTTGAAGAGAAAACTGTGGGTGCCGACCTTGTTATCACCGGTGAGGGCAAAATGGACGAGCAGAGCCTTATGGGCAAGGTACCCTTCGGAATAGCCTCAAGAAGCAAGGGCAAAAAGACAATAGCTATAGTCGGCCTTAATATGGCGGATATGGAAAAGGTGATAAGCGCAGGCATAAGCGATGTAATAGAAACAAATCCTCTTCACCTGCCCTTTGAAGAGATAAGAGCAAATGCAAAAGAGGATTTAATGAAAGCCGCAGAAAAAATTATAATATAAATTCAGCAAAACTATTGATTTGTTGCTGAAAATGTGGCTTAATATAAGATAGTGTAAAAATCTAAAGTCAGGAGTATATAAAAATGGAACAGATTAAAAGATTGAAGTATTTCGTAGATGGTCAGTGGCTTGAGTCAAAAACCGAGAAATATATGCCGGTTTACAACCCCAGCACAGGTGAGGTTATTGCTGAAACTCCCTGCTGCACAGCAGACGAAGTTGAGGCTGCTATTGCTTCGGCTAAGGCAGCATTCCCCGCGTGGTCAGACACACCTGTTATGAAAAGAGTTCAGGTGCTTTATAAGTTCCGTGAGCTTCTCGTTGAGCATATGGATGAGCTCTCCGAGCTTTGCGCAAGAGAACACGGCAAGGTGCTCTCAGAGGCAAAGGGCGACATTCTCAAGGTTAAGGAGCCTGTTGAACACGCTCTGAGCGCACCCTCCCTCACAATGGGTGACTGCATGAGAGACACCTCAAGCGGTTACGACACAACACTCTACTATGAACCCGTAGGTGTTTTCGCAGGCATCGTACCCTTCAACTTCCCCGGCATGATTCCTATGGGCTGGATGGTACCCTGCTGTATTGCTTGCGGTAACACAATCGTGCTTAAACTTGCATCAATGACACCTATGACAGCTATGCGCCTTAATGAGCTTCTTATTGAAGCAGGTCTTCCCAAGGGTGTAGTTAACCTTGTTACCTGCTCAAGAGTTGAAGCAGATATTCTCCTCAAGCACCCCGATGTAAAGGGTATCACCTTCGTTGGCTCAACAAAGGTTGGTCTTCACGTATATAAAGAAGCGTCAGCAACAGGCAAGAGAGTTCAGGCTCTCTGTGAAGCTAAGAACCACGCTCTCGTTCTTGAAGATGCTGCACTCGAAAGAAGTGCAAGAGGCATCATCAACTCATCCTTCGGCTGTGCAGGTGAAAGATGTATGGCTCTCCCCGTTGTTGTTGCTCAGGAAAGCATAGCAGACAAGCTGGTTGCACTTCTTAAACAGTACGCCCAGGAACTCAAGCTCGGCCCTGCATATTGTCCTGAATCAACTCTCGGCCCCGTTGTAACAGCAGAGCACAAGCAGAGCGTTATCAACTGGATCAACAAGGGTATCCAAGAGGGCGCTACTCTCATTCTCGACGGTAGAGATGCTAAGGTTGAAGGCTATGAAAACGGCTTCTATGTCGGCCCCACAATTCTCGATAACGTAACAGAGGATATGACTGTAGGTACTCAGGAAATCTTTGGCCCCGTACTCTGCATCAAGAGAGTAAAGAACTTTGAAGAAGGTCTTGCACTTATGAACCGCAATCCTTTTGCAAACGGTTCAGTTATTTTCACACAGAACGGCTACTATGCAAGAGAATTTGCAAAGAGAACAGACGGCGGTATGGTCGGCGTTAACGTTGGCATCCCCGTACCTGTTGGTGTGTTCCCCTTCACAGGTCACAAGCTCTCATTCTTCGGCAATCTCCACTGCCTTGGTAAGGATGCTTTCCGCTTCTTCACAGAAACAAAGGCTGTAACAACACGCTGGTTTGACGAAGAAGAAATGAAGGCTACCACTGTTGACACCTGGGACGGCTCCGTTGGCGGCGGCATCTGATTTAATCAGGAATTATGAATTAGGAATTATGAATTGCGGGAGAATCGGCTAAAAAGGAATAATTCTTCCCGCAGAGATAATGACATAAAAAAGCGGTAGGCTCAGCCTACCGGTTTTTTATTTTTTTGTATAGGGCTTTACTTCATCTGTTCTGTCCATTAAATAGTCAAGGCTTGTTTTATAAAAATCTGCAAGAATAATCAGATTTTCTGTTGTGGGCATCAGGTCTCCGCGTTCATATTTTGAAAGTATGCTCTGGGAAATGCCTGTTTCCATTTGCACTTTTAACTGTGTATATTCATTAATAATACGTATCAATTTAATATTCTTCATATTGTCACCTCTATATTCAAATTTATCATAAAATATGCTTGACTTTCATAATTGTTTTGAATATAATATTCATTGTATGAATATTTAATATTATTATGTAAAATTTCGGAGGTATAAAATGAAATACTGTCAGAATTGCGGGAATGCTATGCTTAATGAAGATGCGGTTTGCCCACAGTGCGGAATATCTCAGGTTCCTGTATCAAAACCTGTGGTTAGTGCTGAAGACGAAGGGAGTAAAATAGGATACGGAATACTCGGCTTTTTTATTCCTGTTGTCGGTCTCGTTCTTTATATTCTTTGGAAAAAGGAAAAACCCGGCACAGCAAGGGCGGCAGGAAAGGGCGCACTGGTGAGCTTTGTGCTTGGTATAATTTTCTATATAGTTGTGATGGTATGTTCCATTATGTTTATTGATTCGGGATTCAGTGAAATGGAAGACTTTGTGTATGAAGACTACCTTGTTGAAGAAGTTTGTATGAGATGATGCTTTCATTATAGCTTGCTGCAAACAGGGGCGGCGGCTCCACTGCCGAACAAAGTTCGGTAAGCGACTGACGTCGCGCCAAATCGCTTCGCGATTTTTGTGGGGCCGCCCCACCGCGGGAGTCTTGACTTCCCCTTGCAGACCATGCTATAATCA
>JAZTYQ010000071.1:0-16100 GCA_045637065.1 Acutalibacteraceae bacterium | reverse complement strand
TATTATACAATGCTTCGCATTGTGTCATATATCTGCTTCGCAGATGTAATATACATCTTACAGTGTGTGATATTTCGTCTTCGACGAAGTGATATTTTTGCCTTTCGGCAAAAGTTTATATGCTTTTCCGATTGCCCTTGTATTTTAGCATAAAGATATGCCTTTGTCAATATAATTTTCTCCCCTATTTTTCCGTTTTAGGTTGCATTTCTTGCTGAAATATGTTATCTTTACCTATGGTAAAAACAAAACTAAAAATCAGGATGGTGTTATTTATGAAAGACATTTCTTGTGCAATTTACGGTGCAGGCTCACTGGGTACTGTTTTAGGTGCCTATATCACTAAAAACGGTGGTAAAATCGACCTTATCAACCGTAACAAGGCTCATGTTGCAGCACTTAATGAAAAGGGTGCGACCATTAACGGTACCGTTAATATGACTGTACCCGTAACTGCTATCACCCCCGATGAAATGACAAAGAAGTACGATGTAATCTTCCTTATGACAAAGCAGCTTTTCAACAAAGAAGTTGTAACTATGCTTAAGGATTATCTCACTGAAAAGGGTGTTATTGTAACCCTGCAGAACGGCATCCCCGAGCCGGGCATTGCTGAAATCGTAGGCGCAGAGCATACCATGGGCTGTACCGTTGAATGGGGTGCAGCACTCACCTCTCCCGGTGTATGCACACTCACAAGTGAACCCGACAGTCTCTCCTTCCACATGGGCAAAATGGAGGGTATCACAGACGAGCAGTTCAATATGGTTAAGGAAATTCTTGAGCTTATGTGTCCCGTACACGAAGAAAGCAACCTTCTCGGCGCACGTTGGTCAAAGCTTCTTATCAATGCTACCTTCTCAGGTCTCGGCACAGTTGTAGGCGGCAGATTCGGTGATGTTTCAGAAGATAAGGATGCAAAAAAGGTTGCAGTACGCTGCATGAAGGAATGCATCGATGTAGGCCACGCTGCAGGTGCGGAATTTGCTCCCGTTCAGGGCAAGGACATCACAAAGCTCTTCTATTACACTAACCCTGTTAAGAGATTTATTGCAACTCTTCTTGTACCTATCGCAATGAAGAAGCACCGTGCAATTGAGCCCTCAATGCTTCAGGACCTTAAGGCAGGCAAGCCCTGTGAGATTGACGCTATCAACGGCGTAGTCTGCGAATGGGGCAGAAAGTGCGGCGTACCCACACCCATCAACGACCGTATAGTTGAAATCATAAAAAAAGAGCAGGCAGGCGAACTCAAGAAAATCAAGGCTAACATCCGCCTTTTTGACGACCTGCTGTAATATATGAAAAGACCCTTTTGCACTGTCGGTTTCACATTTCTTTTGTGGCTGACAGTGCTTACATATATAGCCGATTCCGCCCTCACCCTCACATTTGCCTTTGCCGCTTATCTGCTTTTCACACTGAGCCTGCTCATAAAAAAGTGCCGCAGAAGTCTGTTTCTGCCTGCGGTGTGTCTCAGTGTGTGCATTTCATCGCTGCTGTTTTTCTTTTCCGAGAGTGCATTTATGTCGGCACGCGATTTAGTGGGCGGAGATTATCAGATTGTTGCCGCCGTTAAAGAAGATCCGAAGTATCACATAGAATACAAAAGATACTACTGCAAGGCTGAAATAATCACAATCGACGGCAAAGCCTACAAGGGTAATATGCGGCTTTCATTCAGCACGGAATATGAGGATATCAATCTCAATAATTTCGCAATAGGCAATGAGCTGACCTTCACGGGCAGGCTTTATGAGGTCGGCAACGGCGTGAAAGATATTGCCGACTACTTCAAGAGTGAAAAAATATATGTAGGCGCAAACAAAATCCGAAATCTTACCGTAACACGGCAGGGTACAAAACCAATATCTTATCTTGGCAATGAGCTGAGAAACAAAATCAGCACTTCCCTTAAAGAGCATTTCAGCAAAGACACAGCAGGGGTGCTGACTGCACTTGTGACGGGCGACAAAGATAAGCTCAGCGATAAAATCTACGGCGATTTCAGTCTTATCGGCATAGCCCACCTTATGGCGGTTTCGGGTATGCACCTGACAATTTTAGCCATAGGTGCAGAGCTTCTGCTGAAGAAACTGCGGCACAAAAAGCTGAAAAGTGCCATACTTTCGGCATTCACCGTCTTCGTTATGTTCCTGGCAAATTTCAGTCCCTCGGTCATAAGAGCAGGCACAATGCGGCTTTTGCACCTGAGAGCAGACAGCACAAATATGAAGGCAGACCCTCTCAACTCACTGGGCTTTGCCCTGACGGTCATACTCTCTTTCAACCCCTTTGCCTGCAAAAGTACGGGACTGCTCCTTTCGGTGCTGTCAACACTGTCAATCATCACAGTGTCGCTGCCCTTGAGTGAGGTTGTCAGTACGCGCTCAGGAGACCTGCTTAAGATAAAAAGCAACCGCCTTTTCGCCATATATAAAGCGGTGATTTTCTCACTTATAACCAGTTTTAGCATTATGGTTTTCACAGTGCCCGTTCTGGCAGATACCTTCGGCAATTTTTCGCTTATATCACCCATAGCAAACCTTGTGTTTCTGCCCCTCGCACCAATTCTCATAACGTCAGCGGCAATAAGCGCATTTATGTGCAGTATAGGTTTAATGCCCGATTTTCTTGCAGGCATAATTGAGGGCTTCACCAAACTCTGTGTAAATATAGCCCACCTCATAGCACAGACAGGCGGCTTCAACCTTGAGGTTAAGACGGACACAGAAGTGCTCATATGCTTTATAGTTTGTGTGAGCATTGTAGTTGTGGGACTTATTATCAGGTGGATTTATTTAAAAAGAAGATATAAGAAAGTTAAGAGGACAGGCTGAATGCCTGTCCTTTAGGTTTTATTTGAATATACTGATAAGCAAATCAATAAGGGCGTTTATAAAATCTAAGAGTTTTAAGAAGAAGTCATCTTTTGTTTCTTCCTGAGGCTCGTCGGGTATTACGGGCTCGTCAGCCTTTTCACTTTCGTCAACTATAACATAAATACTGAAATGGTCTGTATCAAAGACCATATGACTACCCTGACGGTAAGCATTCATATCAGTAAGAGTGCCGTCATCGTTAACACGGTAAACTTTATAAACACCGTCTTTTGACCAATCAAGAGGAAGCTTTACTTTTACAGTTCCGTTAGGCTGAACATGAACTCCGTCTTTGTTTTTAAGGTTAATGTCAAATGCTTTGACAATTCCCCAATCACCCTCAACATTGTTTGTGAGAGCCTCTTCGATGATGACATAATCTGTTACAACATCAACAGTGAAATCTGTGTCGGGATTTGTGGGCTCGATGATTTCAACATCACCCTCTGTGGTTGTTTCGAGTTGTTCTGTTTCAAGTTCATCACAGTTTTTAAAATAACATTCACGATATCTTATCATGTTGTCGTAGTCATAAATCCATTCACTATAAAAATGGCGACGTTCAAAGACAATGTTATTAGATGTTGCATAGTCTTCTACTGAATATTTTATCTCATCATCGTGAACATATATAACTGCACCATTAATTTCTCTTGGCTCATCATAGTATTCAGTATGTGAATTATATTTTTCTTGCAACTTAATTGCTTCATCATCATTATCAAACACTGACGCCAATACTTCTTGAGCCATGACAACCCAATCAGAATGAGAAATATCCTTAGGTCCACACATAGTAAGTCCTAAAGAGAGCTCTCCGATTTCAATGTGGGGGCTTTTTACAATAATCTTTTTCAGACTATTACATTCGCCAAAGGCATATTGACCTATGCTCTTAAGTGTTAAAGGAAGCTCTACGCTTTCAATTGACAAGCAACTCGTAAAAGAATATTCGCCTATACTCTCGAGACCTTCTGAAAATTCGACAGTTTTAAGTTTGGCTGAAAGTGCAAGGAAACCTCCGTCTATTATTTTTAGAGAAGAAGGGAATGATATTTTAGTTAAATTTTGTGAATACTGTGCACTATTGTGAATCCGTACAATGCCTTCAGGAACATCATATTCAGTTATTTCTGAGCATGAAGGAAGCATTATCAGTTCAGTTTTTTCTTTATTAAATAAAACGCCCTTACCGTCGCTTGAATAGTATTTGTTACCTTCATCGACAGTTATACTTTTTGTTAACATAAAAGCATAATTGCCAATTTCCTCAACACCTGCTGGAATATTTATTTCTAAATCATAGGAATTCATAAATGCTTGACTTCCTATTATTCTTAAACTTTCAGGAAGAGTTAAATTTATTAAATTAGGACAATTTTGGAAAGAATCATAAGCCAACTCGGTTATTCCTTCTTCGACAGTCAAAGTTTCAATTTTATCATGATAAAAATATAAATCCTCAGGGGATGTACTATAATCATAAGAAACCGCACCCGTTCCACTTATAACTACTCTTCCTGTGCTTTCATCAAAAGACCAATAGGCATCTTCTCCACACTTACCTGTTATAACACCTTCAGCACTTGCTGTCATAGCTACAGCAAAGCACAGTACTACCATCGTCAATAAGATAAACAGTTTTTTAGTAATTTTCTTCATTTTTACCTCTCCTTTAAATTATTGTTACCCTTTCAGTTTATCACTTTACATCAGCAAAGTCAAGTTAAACATAAAAATAACCTCTCCTTTCAGTCGAGACAAGATAATGAATTGCCTTCGGCATGAATTGGCTTCGCCATGAATTGACCTGCGGTCATGAATTGAAGCTGCGCTTCATTAAAAAAAGGCGGGGAGCGGCCGCACTCTTGCAGTCACTCCCACGCGTACAAAATTATTTGCTTTTAAGATAGTCTGCTCTGCCTGTTTCATAAAGGTTATTGCCTTTGCAGTCGATGATAACCGTCAGGGGCATATCCTCAACCCACAGCTCACGAAGAGCCTCTGCACCTAAATCCTCATAGGCAATGAGCTTTGATGACTTGATGCACTTTGAAAGCAGTGCGCCGGCACCGCCTATGGCACCGAAATAAACGCCGCTATGCTCTTTCATAGCCTCAATAACCTCGGGAAGTCTTGCACCCTTGCCTATCATTCCCCTGGCACCGACCTTCATCATTGTGGGTGCGTAGGCATCCATTCTGCCGCTTGTTGTGGGGCCTGCCGAGCCGATAACCTGACCCGGCTTTTCGGGCGTGGGGCCTACATAATATATGGTGGCGTCGGTGGGGTTAAAGGGCAGCTTTTCTCCCCTTGCAAGGGTTTCGCACATTCTCTTGTGACCCGCATCCCTTGAGGTGTAAATCTTGCCTGTCAGGAGTACTCTGTCACCTGAAACGAGGCTTTCAGCCAGCTCCTTTGTCAGAGGTAATGTTATCTTCTTTTCCATTTTACAGCACCTCCGTCTTGTGGCGTGTCACGTGACAGTTGATATTTATTGCACAAGGCATACCTGCTATATGTGTTGGCAGAGTTTCAATGTTAAGGCCTATTGCCGTTGTTTTTCCGCCGAATCCCTGAGGGCCTATGCCCAGAGCGTTTATTTTCTCAAGCATTTCTTTTTCAAGGTCTGCATAATATGGGTCAGGGTTGCTTGTACCGAGCTCTCTCATCAGCGCTTTTTTAGCAAGAAGGGCAGCCTTGTCAAAGGTACCGCCTATGCCTACTCCCACCACCATTGGCGGGCAGGGATTAGGTCCTGCATTTTCTACCGTTTCAATTATGAAATCCTTTATTCCCTCTATGCCCGCCGAGGGCTTAAACATTCTTATTGCGCTCATATTCTCACTGCCGAAGCCCTTGGGACCGACGGTAATTTTTATGTTTTCACCACTGACAATCTCAGTGTAAATCATAGCCGGAGTATTGTCCCCCGTGTTACCTCTGCGTACAGGGTCTTTCACAACACTTTTGCGAAGATAGCCCTTATCATAGCCGCGGCGTACTCCCTCATTGACTGCATCATAAAGAGCCTCGCCCACAATATGCACATCCTGACCTATTTCAAGAAAAACACAAGCCATACCTGTGTCCTGACAAATGGGCATATCCTCACTGTCGGCTATTTCGTAGTTTCTTATTATGTCGTCGAGAATGCCCTTAGCGGCGGCGCAATCCTCACAGTCACGGCACCTTTCAATCGCGTACCTGACATCCTTTGGCAGGCGGTAGTTTGCTTCTATGCAGAGCTTTTCTACCGTATCTCTTATTAAATCTGAATGTATCTCACGCATTTTATTTCACCTTCACTGATTTTATATCGCTGAAAGCACCGAAGAGTGTCTTTCCGTCAACCTTTTTATAGGCGCGCACTTTGAAATAGTAGGTCTTGCCCTTGGTCAGGCCCGTCTTTTTGTATGACAGTGACGATGTGCTTTTCAGCTTTTTATATTCGCCGTTTTTGCTCGTGCTGTAATAAATCTGATAGCCGACAGCTCCGCTTATCTTCTGCCAGGAAAGTGACGCGGATTTTGTTCCTGCCTTTGCCGTCAAGCTCACCTTCAGAGGTTTAGTACCGAATTCGGCTTTTACACTTGTACCCCAGTAAACGGTGCCGTCACTGAGCTTTGTGTATGCCTTGACAGCGAACTTATACGCCGTGCCGCTTTTCAGATTTTTGACAGTGTAGCTGTTTTGCCCCTTAATGGAAGTAAGAAGCTTATAGCTCTTTGTCTTGCTGTCATACTGATAAACTCTGTAGCCCGTAGCACCGCTGACCTTACTCCAAGTGAGCTTGATATATGAGGTGCTTTCGCTTGCCGTTATCTTTGCGGTTCTGCCCGGCACTATGTCAAAGCTGAGCTTTTCACTGCCGCTGTATTTGCCCTTGAACTTCACCGTAGCAGTATGGGTATCCACTTTCTTGGCACTGCCAACGCTTACAGTGTAGTCCTCGCCCTCTTTAAGCACATTCTTCTGAGAGTCGATAACCTTAACAGAAACCTTAGGTGTTTTTCCGTTATAGGCATATCTGCTCTTCGCCATTTTAACGGTTTTGATCATGTAAACTCTGCTGTTTTCACTGTTGCCGCAACGGGAGCATTTACTGTTTATCTCTCCGTGGTTTTCTTTTGTGGCTTTGGTAACAACAGTAGTTTTATAGCTATGATCGAGCTTTTCCACAGTCTTTTGCTCTTCAAGTACCCTGCCGCAGACTGAGCATTTTTTACCCTGAGTTTTACCGCTTTTAGTGCAGGACGGTTCAACTGAAGGTATGATTTCTTCCTTGTGTTCTTTTCTCGGAATACTCTCGCTTACAGTTCTGTTACAACGGTTGCAATATGCTGTTTTTTCGCCCTGAGCAGTGCAAGTAGGCTCTTTTGTCACCGAATATTCACTGTAGCTGTGACCGAGAGACGGCACAGTTTTCATTTCTGTTTTATCGCAACGTAAACATTCAGCCGTTTCTTCACCCTGAGCTGTACAAGTAGGCTCTTTAGTCACTTTATACTCACTCATATTATGTCCGAGTGCGGGGATAGTCTCCTGCTCCTTCGTAACCTTACCGCACATCGAGCATTTCTTGCCTTCGGTTTTACCCGACTTGGTACAGGTGGCAGAGGTGGCTTCAACTGTTGTCTTTTCATCGTGGTCTATCTTTTCAATTGCTTCGCTGACTTCTTCACTGCATCTTGAGCAAGTGGAAACCTTTTTACCTTGCGCTGTGCAGGTAGGCTGTTTTGTCACTTTATACTCACCCATATCGTGGCCGAGTGCAGGGATAGCCTCCTGCTCTACCGTTATTTTACCGCACATTGAGCATTTCTTGCCTTCGGTTTTGCCTGAGTTGGTGCAGGTGGCAGAGGCAGCTTTTACAGTTGTCTTTTTATCATGAGCTATTTTTTCAATTGCTTCGCTGACTTCTTCACTGCATCTTGAGCAAGTTGAAACCTTTTTACCCTGAGCGGTGCAGGTAGGCTGTTTCGTTACTTTATACTCACCCATATCGTGGCCCAGTGCAGGGATAGTCTCTTGCTCTGACGTGACCTTACCACACATTGAGCATTTCTTACCTTCAGTTTTACCCGATTTGGTGCAGGTGGCAGAGGTAGCTTTTACAGTTATCTTTTTATCATGAGCTATTTTTTCAATCACTTCGCTGACTTCTGCACTGCATCTTGAGCAAGTGGCAACCTTTTTACCCTGAGCGGTACAAGTAGGCTGTTTCGTTACAACATAGTCGCTCATATTGTGACCGAGTGCAGGGATAGTCTCCTGCTCAACTGTTACCTTACCGCACATGGAGCATTTCTTGCCTTCGGTTTTACCCGATTTAGTGCAAGTGGCAGCGGTCGCCTTGATACTCGTCTTTTCATCGTGAGGCACCTTTTCAATCACTTCGCTGACTTCTTCACTGCATCTTGAGCAAGTGGCAACCTTTTTACCCTGAGCGGTACAAGTAGGCTGTTTCGTTACAACATAGTCGCTCATATTGTGACCGAGTGCGGGGATAGTCTCTGTTTTATTTTCACCGCAATAGCTGCATTTTTTCTCAACTTTACCTGACTGTGTACAAGTGGCATCGGTTTTATTTTCCTGCCAGGAATGTGCAACCTTTACCGTGTATTGCTTTTTTACATCCTGATTATATTTTGAACTGATTGTTATCTTTGCAACACCCTCACCGCACATCTGTGCAACAGGGTCACCATAGACATCGTATATTATTTTTATGACATCCGTATCAGATGAGGTTATCTCATATTCATTATAGTCAGCCGGAGTATATCTTGCCCACAAGCCAACTTCCTCACGCGGATGGTAAGGGCTTTCGGGAGTGGAGAAATAATAGCCATCATATTCTGACGATGCCCACCACAGTGAAAAATCTGTAGGTAAGCTGCCTGTTGAGATTTTATTGCACTTCTCACACAAAAGAGAAACAGTATTGCCTGAGGCAGACTTCACATAAAAGCTGTGATATGTATTTATTACGGTTTTTCCTGTTTCACTAATATTTGCAAGAGATATATCATAAAAAGTAATTTCGTTATTTTCCCATACATACCAGACTGTTTTTCCCGCAGAGATTATAGGTTTACAATCAGAAAGCTTTGCTTCAAAAGAGTGTATGCCGTCTTTGATATTTCCTTTGCCGTCAAGCTCACAGTAGTAAACAAGAGAGTCCTTCTCCCACATAATTATAAAGCTGTCACTGCCGGTTTTAACAAGGTGAGGTGTGGAAGGAACACTCTTTGTATCGGTATAGTGTGTAAGCTTTTTCAGTGCAGGCGTAGTTGAGCTTTTATCAAGAACACTTACATAAATATTTCTCACCTGAGAGGAAGACCCCTGTTCAACACTGCATATTGCCGCAATATATGATGAGGATGACATTTCAAAGCCACCCACACTGCAGTTTGTATCGTTATCGCCGATTTCACCTGCAACAGGGAGCATATCCACAGCCTGACAAAAATTATAATATGCCGCAGGCGTAAACTTACCAGATGACACCTTGGTTTTATATTTTGTCAGAACTATACTTCTCGGATAAGCATCTCCGTGGTCAAGGGCAACAATTTTATCGTTATCCACCACTGCAAATTGATTGAAGGAGTGACTGACATATCCGTAAGATGTGTTCATAACATCGGCCAAATAATCGGTAATAACCATTTTCTTGCAGTCAAGCTGAATAGTAACATTCGCCTGATGATTCAGTCCGTCAGAGCTTTTATACATCTCATGGCAGGTTCTTATTATAAGATAATCTCCGCTTTCGGCAAAGCGTGCAGAACCGGCATCAAAAGGTACTGTTGTATTGACACCGTAAAGGCTTGCCGAAGAAATTCTATTCCAGTCTTTATCGTACTTTGTTATTCTGAAAACCTCGGCACTGTCACTCTCGGCAGGATTGTTTTTACCCGTCAGGATATAGTAGGCATCCTTGCCGTCAAAAAAGCCGCCAAAAAGCGGAAGCTCCTGCGGAATATACTTTCTTGAAATAAGATTATACGCGCTGTCATAATATTCTATAAGTATCCTGCCGTCTGAGGGAAGATATTGCACTCTCATAAGTCTGCCGCCGTCAAGAAGAGAAAGATATGCCTTCACAGGCGATGCCCATGTATAGTAATTCTGTGAGGAAATGTTTTTGCCCGTAAACTCTTCACAGTCCAATGCGAAAACGGATAATGTGAGCATAAAAACGCTCACCAGCACTGTGCATAAAAATAAAAAAGCTTTCTTCATAATCCTTCCCTCCCACTGCTAAAATTATATTACCCCCTGAGAAATATGTCAAGTTTTAAATAAAAAAAGACCGGCCGGCAAGGTCTTTCCTGTGAATAAAATGCAGGCAGGCTCAACAGCTCCGCCCTTTCACCCTTGGTGTAGATGCACAACAGCACCGTATTATGAAGATATGGCGGGTGTAGGTAAGAGGTTCGCTCGCGACATTGAAACAGGCAAGGCTTATTACCTTCCGTCAGACACTACATACGAGCAGTGGAAAAAGCTTCAGGAGACTAAATACGGTGAAGGAAGCGTTGACAAAGTAAGGCGAAGTTTTTATCAGAATGACCCCGATGAACAACAATATAACCGATATGTTGAAAGGCTTGGGGAAAAAGAAGTCGGCAACTATGAAGACTTCAAAAGATTAAAGACAACTAATTCTGATGATTGGAAAAACCTTCAGTTGAAATATCGATACAAAGGTATTGATAATAGACTTTTGGAAAGAACTCCATCTTATAAGGTTATGAAAATCGAGGATGGCGTTCCAGAACAATATAATGAATGTGCTTTTTCTCTTAATTCAACACAAAAAGGCGTTATTTATAGATATTCGGACGGTAACGGTGAATGTTCTGCTATAAATACATACGCTGCTACAGGTAAAATAACCACTCCGACAGTTATTAATGATTACAACGAATTAGACAGCACTATTGCAGGAATGAATCTGCCTGAAAACACAGTTGTTTTTAGAGGAACAAAAAGAACATACATTGAAGGGTTAAAGGAAATAGAGGATAATATTAAAATAAAAAAATGGGCTGGCAGAACAGTTTCCGTAAAATCCTTTGCTTATACATCTTTGTTTAGAGATACTGCATATGATAATGAAGTTGAAATGACAATTCTTATTCCAAAAGATAAGTACGGTGCAGGATACATTAACGATATATCTCATCACCATTTAAATAAAATCGGTAATGAATATGAAGTTGTGTTGCAAAATGACTCTGAATATGGTATAATAGAAGCACAATATTTTAAAGGCAAATTGTTTTTAGTAGTTGAGTGGTTAGGAGCGAAGCGAGTATGACAGAGAAACAAGCAAAGCAATATGAAAAAGACTGCAAAAACAGTGGTAATCTCGACTACCCTTTAGCAGGCTGTATAAAAACTCCTATATGTATGATTTGTAAGAATTATGTGCCAATTGATAAAAATTGGAACCCACCAAAATGTCTTGCGATAAATGCAAATGTTCCTGATGACTATAGAGCTTGTTGGAGCTATGAGTGTGAGCACTTTATCCATAACCCCGAAAGCGAAGATAATCGTTTTTTTGATGAAAACCACAAACCTTTGCGCAAATAAAAATACAATTGAAGCACTTACAGAAATGTAGGTGCTTTTCTTATATCCAAAAAGGAGTTGTAAAAATGAAATGTCCTTATGCAGTTAACAGGCAAGTAACTACGCAAACAGTGTTAGAATATAACGATGAAGGACAGCAAAAAAGCTGGACAGAATATCAAAGCAACACAGCGCAGTTCGTGAATTGCCTTGAAAAAGAATGTGGAGCATATAACCCTGAAACGGGTAGATGCGAATATAAATGTTGACTTAAGCACCTTTAACCGGGTGCTTTTTTCATATCCAAATTGCCTGCACAGGCATATAAACGTGCAATGTCCGATGAACGGTGCACGACAACACCGGCTTTATAAATCAATCTGTCGTTTAAAATCGGGCAGGAAGGAAATTTTATGGATTTTCTCAAAAAACTCTTTAACGGTCAGGCTCTTACCTTTGAGCAGTTCACCGAAGCTCTCGGCGCCGCAAAAAAAGAGAGAAGCCAAAACTTCTCTCTTTCTGTTTATATTTTTCGATTTTTGGCGGGAATTAACTTCCCTGCCGCACACCCCTCAATCGCGTACAATCACACGAGAGCCTTGATTGCATCAATTTTGTCAGTCTTTTCCCACTGAACATCAAGGTCTTCTCTGCCCACATGACCGTAAGCGGCAAGCTGACGGTAGATGGGAGCTCTCAGGCCAAGTGTGTCAATAATTGCAGCAGGACGAAGGTCGAAAACCTTATTTACGATTTCGCTAATCTTTTCGTCACTGATTTTTCCTGTGCCGAAGGTGTCAACCATAACTGAAACGGGCTTTGCAACGCCGATTGCATATGCAAGCTGAACCTCACACTTTGAAGCAAGACCTGCAGCAACAACATTCTTTGCAACATATCTTGCAGCATAAGCAGCACTTCTGTCAACCTTTGTGG
Source organism: Acutalibacteraceae bacterium (assembly GCA_045637065.1). Taxonomy (GTDB): domain Bacteria; phylum Bacillota; class Clostridia; order Oscillospirales; family Acutalibacteraceae; genus UBA6857. The sequence goes on along the minus strand of JAZTYQ010000071.1, from coordinate 3,690 downwards.
GGTCCTTGCCTGAAAAAGCACCGCCGCCGTGACGTGAATAACCGCCGTAGGTATCAACGATAATCTTTCTGCCTGTCAGACCGCTGTCGCCCTGAGGTCCGCCTGTAACAAAACGGCCTGTGGGGTTAACATAAATCTTTGTTTTCTCTGTCATAAGCTCGGCAGGAATAACAGGTGTGATAACATGCTTTGTGATGTCTTCTCTTATCTGCGAAAGCTCAACATCTGCGCTGTGCTGCGATGAAACAACAACCGCAGTCACGCTCTCAGGCTTGCCGTTTTCGTTATACTCTACTGTCACCTGGCTCTTGCCGTCTGCTCTGAGATAAGGCAGTGTGCCGTTTTTGCGCACCTCTGTAAGCTTCTTTGAAAGCTTGTGTGCAAGTGAAATTGGAAGAGGCATAAGCTCGGGAGTTTCGTCGCAGGCAAAGCCGAACATCATACCCTGGTCACCTGCGCCGTGAAGGTTGTAAGCGTCCTCTTCGCCGTCTTTGAGTTCAAGTGATTTGTCAACACCCATAGCAATATCGGGTGACTGCTCATCAAGGGCAACAAGCACCGCACAAGCGTTGCCGTCAAAGCCCTTAACGCCGTCATCATAACCGATGTCGCAGATAACCTTTCTTGCAATTTTAGCTACATCAGGCTTATAGGTGGATGAAATTTCACCCATAATGAGAACCTGACCTGTTGTTACTGTTGTTTCGCAGGCAACTCTTGCCTGAGGGTCATGAGAATAAATATCGTCGAGAACCGCGTCTGAAATCTGGTCGCAGATTTTGTCGGGATGTCCTTCTGTTACAGATTCTGATGTGAAAAGATGTCTTGCCATTTTCATTCTTCCTTTCTGTTATACAAACATCGTTCTTCCTTATCATTAAAAAACTGCGGCCGTGTCCGACCGCAGATATAAGCCTTATCTTCCGGTCAAACCGCAGGATTTAGCACCTTGCAAAAGCAGGTTGCCGAGCTTCGACGGGCCTGTTCCCTCAGCTACTCTTAATAAGGAAGTCATTAATTTTTACCGTAATATTATATCAGCAGTGGTTTTTCTTGTCAATAGTTTTTTCAAAAAACAGATTTTTCCATACCCTTCACCCTTAATTGCACCTTTGCATATTATGTTAACGGCAGCTGATACGCTGTAATATATAAAGGGAGCGATAAAGATGACTAACACTAAAAGTGCATATGACAGCCAGTGCTGCAAACAGAAAGACAAACTGCCTTGCAGTGTCAGCTATGCTATGGCATATGTGCCTTTTCAGCAGTGGTGTGATGATATTTACACCGCGGATAAAGCCCTTTGTCAGGGCACTCTTTTCCCCGCACTTGACCTTCCCTTCACTCAGGTAGGTAGATGCAGATGATGAACACAAAAACTAACCTTAAGCACAGAATTATGGCAGTACGCTTTGCAATATGGGATTTGCATTTATATCTCGACACCCATATGGATGACTGCACTGCAATAGAGCTTATGGAGAAATATAAGAAAAAGCTCCGTGAGCTTATGGACAAATATGTATGTCAGTACGGCCCCATAAGCATCAAAGATGAAAATGCCGACAAATGGCTTTGCACACCCTTTCCTTGGGTTAACAACGGGAGTGATTGCTGATGTTCCAATATGAGAAAATTTTACAGTACCCCATAAATATCAAAAACCCCAACCCTATGTACGCCAAGATAATTATGACACAGTACGGCGGCCCCGACGGAGAACTCGGCGCGTCACTGAGATATCTCAGCCAGCGCTTTGCCATGCCCTGCAATGAGCTGCAGGGCCTTCTGACGGACATAGGTACCGAAGAACTCGGTCACCTCGAAATGATAGGCACCCTTGTTTATCAACTGACAAGAAACCTTTCTTGCGAGGAAATAAAGAAAAACGGCTTTGATGTTTACTTCGTTGACCACACAACAGGTGTATACCCTGCAAGTGCAGCAGGCGTACCCTTTACTGCAGCGTATCTGCAGTCAAAGGGCGATGTGATAACTGACCTGCACGAGGATATGGCAGCCGAGCAGAAGGCAAGAACAACCTATGATAACATTCTGCGTCTTGTTGATGACCCGGATGTCAGAGATGTAATAAAATTCCTTCGTGCAAGAGAAGTAGTACACTATCAGCGTTTCGGCGAGGGACTTCGTATCGCAACTGATAAGATGAACTGCAAGAATTTCTATGCATTTAACCCTGCATTTGATAAGAATTGTAAATAGAAGAGAGCTCCACCCTTGGTATGAGGGTGGAGTTTTTGTATATGTATAGATAATATATTGTTGATTAACATATTTGTAATAAATCGATTGATTTTTTTATGGCAAAGTGATAATATTATTATGTAATTTTATCATAAGGAGGAAAACTCATATGAAAACTTCAAAAAAATTGGTAGCTTTTATGATGATATCGGTTTTAATTATGCTTGCCGCTGCATTGAGTGGTTCAGCAGTTGAAAGAGATATCGAAAGTTACTACACATTCACCAAGTACAATAGCAAGGTAACTATCACAGATGTTGATGAAAGTATCAGCGGTGATGTTGTGGTACCAGCGGTCCTTGACGGCTGCGATGTAATTGCCATAGCTGATTATGCTTTTGAAAACTGTAATAAGGTTACTTCTATTACTGTACCTGAATCTATAACATCTATCGGTAGAGGTGCATTTAAAGGTATGACATCACTAGAGTCAATGACTGTGCCTTATATTGGTAAGAATATCAGTGTCACCGATTACACTGGTACTCTTGGTTATATGTTTGACTATGTGTCAGAAGAAACCACAGGTACTACATATCAGGGTAAGTATTATTGCTTTATACCTGCATCTCTTAAAAATGTGACAGTAACAAGTGATACTGCGATTCCTGCTAATACATTTTATAACTGTGACAACATTGAAAATGTAGTTTTAAGTAAGGCTGCATCAATTGGTAACTATGCATTCTATAATTGCTCAAGCCTTAAGGCTATACCCTCAAGTGAAAAGCTCACTACTATTGGACAGTACGCATTTGCAAATTGTACTGCATTTAAAACTATTGACATTCCTGCTACAGTAACCTCAATTGGTAACTACGCATTCAATGGTTGTAGCAATGTAACTGCAATCAACTTTAATGATGCTACTACAAGTATCGGTGACTACGCTTTTGCAGGTTTAACTAAACTCACAACACTTGAAGTTTCCAAGAATGCTAAGTCCATCGGCCGTGGTGCTTTCTATGGTGACAACAAGTTAGTAAGTGTTACTCTTCCTTATACCGGTAACACAAAGTCAGCGACAGGTTACTCAGGCGTATTTGGTTATATTTTTGATTGGACCAGTAGTTCATCTGCTTCAGGCGTTACATATCAGAATCAGAGTGGCTACTATTATTACATTCCTACAAGTATCAAGAGTGTAACCATCACTAACGATGATGCTATAGCTGCTAGTGCTTTCTATAACTGTGCTAATATTGATGAGATTAATCTTCAGGGCTGCATATCTATTGGTTCATCTGCATTTTACAACTGTGAAGATATAACTTCTATTGTACTTCCTGAAACTGTAACAACAGTAGGTAACTATGCATTCCAAAACTGTATATCACTTGAAAGTGTAGTTTTATCAAAGAGCATAACTTCAATAGGTGATTATGCATTTGCAGATTGTACATTGCTTAAAGATGTAGATTT
>JAZTYQ010000070.1:0-25575 GCA_045637065.1 Acutalibacteraceae bacterium | reverse complement strand
ACTTTGGTGTTTGCGCGAAGCCCCGCCGCCCACCGCAAACTAAAAACAGAGTGACAGCTGATCACCCTGCATTAATAATTATACCTTCATTTTCATAAGTCCGTGTTTGTTGCAGTAAACATATAGATATCCCCTGCCACGGAATTGGATTCTTGTTTCGGCATTTCCTTCGGGATAAAGCTTGACAAAGTGGATTTTATCACTTGTCACATATGCCATAAATGATATGAAGTGACTTTTAGTCATATCATGATTAACGGTAATGAATTTTTCATCTTCAACGGGTTCTATGCTTACGGTATGCTCCTCGTCTGTATCTTCCGCTTCAAGGGCTGGTAAGGTAATTCCGCAGCAACTTATAAGGGCAGCTCCGCTTGAGTGTATCACATTACCGCAGACGGGACAAACATAAAACTTTGAAAAGAGCATATTTGAAGACAGATTTTTGTTTATAACCGTATCCCCTGACATAAGCTCCATAACCGAAACACCCAGCGCCTGACTAAGCGGCTCAATAAGCGAGATATCAGGCAGTCCCTTTGAGGTTTCCCATTTTGATATTGCCTTACTGCTGACGCCTATTTTATCGGCAAGTGCTGTTTGTGTAAGACCTTTTTCCTCTCGAAGTTTTTTTATAGTCTGAGCAGTTATATATGTATTCATAAGAGCATCTCCTCCCTTTGTCAGGTATATTATAGTTTATGTCACTGAGAAACACAACCTACGCTTCGTGGATATAAAATTAAAAGGGAGAAGATATTGCTTCTCCCTTTATCTTTTTTTACTCGCCGCAGAGCATGCTTTTTCCTGCCGCGGAAAAAGCAACCAAAAACGCGGAGTTGCTCGCATTATAATGAGCAAGCGTCGTGGTGGTCGTGATCTTCAATCTTGCCTACAATGGGTTCGGGATCGATACCCTGTCTTGTATAGTAATCGGCAAGGGCTGCCTTGATAGCCTGCTCAGCAAGCACACTGCAGTGAATTTTAACTGCAGGCAGACCGTCGAGAGCTTCAACAACTGCTTTGTTAGTCAGCTTGAGAGCTTCGCTTATGGGCTGACCCTTGATAAGGTCTGTTGCAATTGAGCTTGTTGCAATTGCACTTGCACAGCCGTAGGTCTTGAACTTAACATCAACAATAATATCGTTTTCGATTTTGAGATACATCTTCATGATATCTCCGCACTTAGCGTTGCCGATTTCGCCGACACCGTTTGCATCTTCAATTACGCCAACGTTGTGAGGGTTGGCAAAATGTTCCATTACTTTTTCACTGTACTGCATAGTTATTTATCTCCTTAGTTATTCTTCTCGTTTTCAATTATATGTTCCCAGAGAGGTGACATATCACGAAGTCTCTCAATAATGGGAGGAAGCACCTCTAAGATATAGTCAACATCCTCTTCGGTGTTGTTTTCGCCCAATGACAGGCGAAGTGAACCATGGGCTACCTCGTGCTTGAGACCTATTGATAAAAGCACATGGCTGGGATCAAGACTGCCTGAGGTACAGGCTGAGCCGCTTGAAGCACTTACGCCCTTCATATCAAGCATAAGCAGAAGGCTTTCACCCTCAACACCTTCGAAGCACATACTGAAGTTACCGGGAAGTCTCTTATCCTTATCACCGTTTATTCTTGAGTGTGAAATTTTGCTTGCTCCCTCGAAAAGTCTGTCACGAAGTGCCTTAACTTTAGCATGATTTTCCTCAAGGCGTTCTGTCATTTCTGTGATAGCCACACCGAGACCTACTATGCCGGGTACGTTTTCAGTGCCTGCTCTTCTGCCTGCTTCCTGAGCGCCGCCTTCAATAAGATTAGGCAGGCGAAGTCCCTTTTTGCAATAAAGTGCGCCCGTACCCTTAACGGCATGGAATTTGTGACCTGAAAGTGAAAGCATGTCGATATTCTGCCCTTTAACATCAATTTTAAGGTGTCCCACTGCCTGAACAGCATCAGTGTGGAAAAGTACACCCTTATCACGGCAGATTTTACCGATTTCAGCAATAGGCTGAACGGTACCGATTTCATTGTTGGCATACATAATTGAAACAAGGCAGGTTTCGTCTGTGATTGCCTTTTCAACATCCTCCACTCTTACAAGACCGTCTTCATAAACATCAAGGTAAGTGACCTTGAAGCCTTCTTTTTCAAGGACGGCCATGGTGTGCAGCACTGCATGATGCTCAAACTTGCTTGTAATAAGATGCTTTTTACCTTTCTTAGCACCGAGAGCCGCAGCACCCTTGATAGCCCAGTTGTCAGCTTCACTGCCGCCTGAGGTGAAGAATATCTCCTTAGCCTCTGCGCCGAGAGCTGTAGCTACCTGCTCTCTTGCCTTGTCAACTGCTCTTGCTGCAGTCTGACCGATACCGTAAAGGCTTGAGGGGTTACCGTAATGCTCTGTCATATAGGGAATCATAGCTTCAACTACCTTTTTTGAAACAGGAGTTGTTGCCGCATTGTCTGCATAAACATATCTCATTTCTTAATACACTCCAATCCTGATTTTTCCGTGGCGATACTTCTTTCAGCCAGGTCCCTAAGGGTTATTCTGCTGACAACGGAAATAGTCGCCTCATAAATCTGAGTCCATATAAAAGATGTAACACAGTCGCAGTAGTTTTCACACTTGCCGTTATCTTCGGCACAGGCAACGGGTGCAAGTGAGCCCTCCGTGGCCTTGAGTATACTTTCGACTGTTATTTCCTCAGGCGGTCTTGTAAGATGATAGCCGCCCTTTGCGCCTCTGACAGATTTGACCAGCCCCTCTTTAGAGAGCATATTGATTATCTGCTCCAGGTACTTTTCGGAAAGGTGTTCTCTTTCGGCAATGTCCTTAAGGGATACGCAGCCGCCATCACCGTTGACGGCAATATCCGTCATAATACGCAGACCATATCTGCCTTTGGTTGATATTTTCAAGAAAATCACCTCTTTTATATAAATTCCTACTTTAATGGTAGTATATCACTATTTTTAATTCATAGCAAGTAGATATGAATTATTTTCGGTAGAAATAAGTGTTGGCAGAAAGAGATATTTTATGCAAGATATACAAGAGAAGTCAGCAGTGACGGCAAGTTGCGGCGGCTCCACTGCCGAACAATGTTCGGCAAGCGACCGCAGGTCGCGCAAAAACGCAAAACGATTTTTGTGGAGCCGCGACCCTCCCTGTTCATCCAACTAAAAAAAGATGCACAAACCAAGCAGGTCGCTACCGTGGTAGCGACCTGCCTTTAATTAAGATTGGTAAAATCAGATCTGCAAATATTTTTATGCGCTCGCCGCAAGGCCTTCTTTTTCCTTGCGCAGAAAAAGAATCAAAAATGCGCTGATGCTTTTATATTGCAAATTTGCAGCACACTTATTCCGTTCTCAGTGCTTCAACGGGGTCCTTCTTAGCTGCAAGTGATGAGGGAACAAGACCCGCAATAAAGGTAAGTCCCATACTGATGCAGATGAGGGTAACTGCCGCGCTGACGGGAAGCACTGCTGCCGCACCGGTGTTGGTCAGATAGTCAAGCAGGAAATTGATGGGCAGCTCAAGGAGCAAGGTACAGCCTATACCCAGCAGACCTGCCGCAAGACCAACTATAATGGTCTCAGCATTGAATACGCTTGAAACGTCGCCCTTTGATGCGCCGATTGCACGAAGGATACCGATTTCCTTTGTTCTTTCAAGAACTGAAATATAGGTGATGATACCTATCATAATTGATGAAACAACAAGTGAAATTGCAACGAACATAACAAGCACATAAGTAACAATGTCGATAATCTTTGTTACTGATGAAAGAAGCATACCAACCGGGTCTGTGGGATTGATTTCATATTCCTCGTGACCGTCAGCAGTAACCTGCTCGTTGTAATAGCCTATCATCTCGTTGAGTTCTTCCTTTGATTCAAAGCTCTTGGGATAGAAGTAAATTGATGTAGGTGTATCCTTGGGCTGATAGCCTAAGGTTTTCATTGTGTTGTCATAGGAACACTCAGCATTGATTGTGTCAATATATGCCTGCTTGAGGGCAAGAACCTGATCATCGTTGAGGTAGCCTTCCATAAGCTTTTTCTGAAGGTCTGTCATATCGCCGAAATCAAACATTGAGGACATATCCGTAATGTCAATTTCTGAAAGATCCATATCACCTGCAAAACTCATAAAGGGACCGATGTCAAGATATTGCATATTGATAAGGCTCATATCGATGTCAACAAGATCGAAATCGTTGACGGTCAGATCCATAAATTCGAGACCTGAAATTACGTCTTTCTTTGTGTTGGCAAGCTGTTCTTTTACTACAGCTGAGTTTTCAGTATATTCAAGAGCATATTCCATAAGCTCAGTTGTGTAGCCGATGCCGCCGGTACCAATGGAAAGAACATTATCCTCGTCGGGACGGATGATACCTACAATATTCAGCTCAAGACCCTTGTCAATGAGCTTTTTGACATAGCTGAGATTTGAGCTTCTGTTGCTCCAAAGACCTGTCTTCTTATCCTTGACCATATAATCACAGTTGAGAACCAGCTTGAATTTCATGTCACAGATTTCCTCATAAGAGAATGACTGATCTTCTGTTTTCGTTTCATCCTCACCTGAAAGTGCGCTCATAATGTTTGATGACATCTGATTCTGGTCTCTGATGCCCAGAGCATAAAGCATAAGCTCATTGATTTCGTTGTTGGCGTCAACCATAAGCACAACTTCATTCTTTGCCTGAGGAAGTCTGCCGTAAATTATATCGTACTGTCTTGAGATAACATCGTTATCACCGATAAGCTCCGTCCACGCATCCATCATAGATGAGGACATAAAGCCTTCCATACCGGGCATCATACCGCTGCCCATTTCAGCCATAGCAGTGTTGGGGTTAACCTTGACAACACCCTCTGAGGTATCTGCCTTATAGATGTTGAGGGGTGTGGAGTATTTGAACTGAAGGTCGTTGCAAAGACCTCTGAAGGTTTCCCAATTGTCGTCTATATATTTTTTGAAGCTCTTTATGTTGTTTGAGGAAGACTGAGCTACGAAGGTTTTAACAAGCTCGGTGAACATATCGTTGACATAAACCTTGTCGAGTACGTTTGAGGAGTTTACCATTTCTTCACTCATACCCATAACGGCACCCATCATATTTTCTGTGTTTACCGCTTCTCTTTCAACTGACATGGGATATGCCATAAGAGTGTCATTCTGCACCTTATCAACATAGTTCTGAATACCTGTTGAAAGTGCAAGAACAAGAGCAATACCTATAATACCTATAGAACCTGCAAAAGCAGTGAGGAAGGTTCTGCCCTTTTTGGTAGCAAGGTTTCTCATGCTCAGACCGAAGGCTGTTACCATACTCATTGAGGGCTTTCTGCCCTTTTTCTTTTCTTCCTCAGCCTTGAACTTTTCATTTTCAAAATCCTGAGCTTCAGGCTCAAAGGGATTTGTGTCGTCAATAACCTTACCGTCAACACACTTGATTATTCTGTTTGAATATTCGTATGCCAGGTCAGGATTATGGGTAACCATAATTATGAGCTTATCCTTTGAAATTTCCTTGAGAAGCTCCATAATCTGAACGCTTGTTTCACTGTCAAGAGCACCTGTAGGCTCGTCGGCAAGAAGAATATCGGGATTATTGATAAGGGCTCTTGCAATAGCAACTCTCTGCATCTGACCGCCTGACATCTGGTTGGGCCTTTTGTTTATATGGTCGCCGAGACCTACCTGCTTGAGAGCTGCAATCGCACTTTCTTTTCTCTCTTTCTTTGACACACCTGAAAGAGTGAGAGCAAGCTCAACATTGGCAAGCACGCTCTGATGAGGAATAAGATTATAGCTCTGAAATACAAATCCTACTGAGTGATTTCTGTAAGTATCCCAGTTTTCGTCTGTGAAGTTTTTGGTTGACTTGCCGTTGATTACAAGGTCACCGCTTGTGTAATTGTCAAGACCGCCGATAAGGTTAAGCATTGTTGTCTTACCGCAGCCAGAGGGACCGAGAATTGAAACAAATTCGCTTTCTCTGAAATTGATGCTGACTTCGTTAAGGGCTCTGACGGTGGTGTCACCTGTTACATAGTCTTTTGTTATATTCTTTAATATGAGCATCTCTTATACCTCCTGAAGGTTTTCTGATTTTTCTTTGATTATTCTTCTGTCTTGGAGATAAGCAATTATCTTTTTACGCTTGAGGATAACAATAACCTCTGCGGCAGCTATGAAAAGGAAACCGTTAAGTACGGGTACAGCCTCATCGGCACTCTTTTCGGGAGTATAGATGATAGTGGGAAGATAGTCACTTTCAGGCTTGACCTCTACGGTAGCTCTTTCTCTGAAGAATATTTTATAAAGCCATTCAACGGTTTCGTCCGTAGTCATCTTAGCCATTTCCTCGCCTATACCGCCTGAGAAGCTTGAGAACATATCGTTGTCACCTGAACCCATAAAGCCCATCATCATATCTTCGTTGCCGGGAGTTCTCATCATCTCGGCTATGAAACGAAGGAGAGTTACAATGATTGCAGGTTGGTCTGCCTTGATATATGAAATGCTTGCCGGCTGACCGCCTACGGTACGCTTACTTTGGGCTGTTACAAGAGTACCCATAGTCATAAACTGTTTAATGTCAAAGTCGCCAAGGTCCATACCAAGGTCAATTTCGCCCATCATATCAGCCATCATTTTTTCCATATCCGTTTCACCCATAAGTGATGAAATGTCAAGCATATCCTTCATACCAAGCTGACCGAGAAGCTCAGTGAAGGGGTAGATAAGATTTTCAATTGCAGTTTCAAGGCCGCCGTTTTCAATGAACCACAGCAGGTTGGGAAGTATCTCCGTCACCGTGTAAACGGGTCTGTCAAGCACTCTTTCAACAAGTGAGAGAAGAGCATCTGCAATTGATTCTATAGCCTTGCCCTTTTCGGCTGACTTTTTGAACTGCTCGTAGGTTTCAATCTTATCAGCACTGCAGCCGAGAGCCTCTAAAAGAGGAATAACTGCCGTGTTGTAGCCGTTAGAGCCGTAAATATCAATTGAGCCGAGAACTGTCACCTTTCCCTCTGCAAGAAGCATAACCAGCATATCCTCAAGAGGTGAAAGAGCGGCACACAGAGCCTTTTTAAAGCCATTTTTATCGCCGTTTTTGAATCCCCAATTGATATATTTTATATTGCTCCATTTGATACTGCGGGAAAGTGTATACTTAGCCGAAGCGAAGCCGCTGCCAAGTTCATTTGCAAATTCGGCAGGGGTGAGGCTTATACCAATAAGCTCACCGAGGACTTTCATATCTTCGCTCTCAAACATGCCGTAAAGACCGCATACAAGCTGCGTTACAAGGTTGTTTGAATAAATCTCGGGGGCGAGAGCTTCTCTGACGGTTTTATTTTTACCGCCCTCGGCAATAAACTCGTTAATAAGGTCGTCTATGCCGTCAACCACTCTCTGATATTTGTCTCTGCCAAGGTTAGGTGTATATGTCACCTGAGAAGCAGTGAAGTCACCGAAGGTCCATGTGTAATCGAGAACCTTGCCCTGAGTCTGAGAAAGCAGTGAAATGAAAAGTGTTACAAGCTCGTCGGTGCTTTTTGAAAAGAGTGCGTCAATTACCTTTGCCATCTCTTCGGGAGTGTCGCCGCCGAGCATATCACCCATGCTGTCTTTATTGAGCTTGACTGTTTCTATAAGCCAGCGAAGAAGCACAAGGAAGGTGTCTGCCTTATCGGAAACCACCGTATCACCGTTTACACTGCCGCATAAAGCAAGCTCGCCAAGGGGAAGCTCTGCCGTTTTAATCCCCATACCCTCTGTCAGGGCGTTGAGGTCAAGCTGAGCGGTGAAGGATTCACTGTTTTGAATAAAGGAAAGTATCATTTCAACCTTTATAAAGGTTGAAATATTGAAAATCTGAAGTCTGAGAGGCTCAATAAGAGTTGCAACAGCCTTATCAAAGCCGCCGTTTTCAAAGTAATAAGCTATACCGGGGAGCACCTCGGTAAGTCTGTCACAGGGAGCATCAAGCACACCCTCAAGGAAAAGGAAAAGGTTATTGAAAATGTGATAAAGCATTGAGTTGTGGCTGCTTAAGGCATCAGAATAGAAAACTGCGCTGTCTGTTATCTTCTCGCAACCGAGAGCTTTGAGAGTGGGAACAATTGCAGTTTCATAGCCCTTTGCACCCGCAAGACCCACAACGGAGTTTATTTTATAGGTGCCACCGCAAAGAAGCATATTGAGAAGCTCATTGAAGGGAGACATGACGCAGGCTACTGCAGAAGCAAAGCCTTCTCTGCTTTCAACACCCCATTTTACACCTTCAAGTGAAACCTGGTTCCATTTATTATATGATAAGAGCTTTGTCTGCACCTCGGGATAATTCCCCAGCTTTGAGGCAACACCCTTTACACTCACATCAAGACCTATGGAAGAAATGCTCTCTGCATTTTCCTCTATCATTTTGTATATACCTGTTGTCAGTGCCGACAAGGTCTTATCGGAATATATTTCGGGAAGAACAAGCTCTTTAAGGCTCTTACCCTGAGTACCCTTTAAAAGAGAATCAACGGCCGTGTCAAGCTTAGGAATTGCATTGCTGACCTGCTCTTTCGTTACACCTTCGGGATAAGTCACCGCTGCCATTGCAAAAGGCATAAGGCTTATAACTATAATGATAAGGGCAAGGGCCGCACTAAGCGACTTTTTTAATTTTTTAAACATACTTCTCAACCACCCCTTTGTTTTTATCGTATAGCGCCGTATTATTGGCTATATCGGCAAGCTTGCTGATTATTCTGAGAAACTCGCAAACATCATCTTCACCCAACTGTTCAATTATTGTCAGAGCATTGCTTATTATTTCAGCCCTGAGCGTTGAATAATATTCTTTTCCTTCTCGGGTGAGAGCAACAATGGTGCTTCTTTTATCGCTGCTGTGTTTTTTTCTTTCCACAAAGCCCTTGCTTTCAAGCGACTTTATTATGGCTGAAAGCCTTGCACCCGTAAAGTCGAGACGCTCAATTATCTTTCCCGGAGTACCGCTGCCGCCTAAGTCACTGAGTATCATAAGAAGAAGGTTTTCTCCTTTAAGAGAAAGCTTGAGCCTGTCAAGGAGTATTTCCGTATCTATGCTGTCAAAAGTATTAAGTATCTGCTCTGCAAGAAATTCGCGTTGCATAGTATTCCTCCTATATTTATTTAACAGTGTTAAGTAATATACCATAATACATATCCATAATCAATTAACAAAATATTAAGAATTATAATCTTGCACAATTTTTATTATATCCTTTTGTCAGTTTTCACGGAAACCTTGTATATTATTACCAAATATGATACAGCGACTTTATATATTACACAACCTAACATAATTCAACCTTAAATTTATTTAACAGTGTTAATTTTCGTCACAGACGCATATAAGGTAATTAACAATATTTCTTCATTTTTTCTCGTGAGGTTATTGACATATTTTTTTTGGAGATGTATAATATCACACAATGTTAGTCAACTAACAATTCGTATGCTAACAAATAAAATCAAGGAGACAGCCATGAAAGAACGTAAACTGGGCTTTGAGCTTCACCGCGCCTCACGAATGGTCAAACGCTATCTTGACGGCGATGCAACAAAGCTCTATGTTGAAAAAATGACAGGCACTCACGGCTGGGCAGTGGGTTATTTCTATAACAACAGGCACAGAGATGTTTTTCAGAAGGATTTTGAGCAGGAATTTGAAATCCGCCGTTCAACCGCAAGCAACATCCTCTCACTTATGGAAAAAAACGGTCTTATCAAAAGAGAAAGCGTGCCTTATGATGCAAGACTGAAAAAAATCACACTGACCGATAAAGCCCTTGAAGTGCAGAGTGTAGTGAATAAAAGTTTTGACAGACTTGAAAGTACCATAAAAAAAGACATCAGCGAGGAAGACCTTCGCATTTTTTACAGTGTACTCGACAAGGTGTGCAGTAATTTAGAAAGGAATGATGTAACCGATGATTAAACGACTGAGCAAATGTATAAGAGAGTACAAGCTGCCGTCAATGCTTGCCCCCATATTTATTGCCCTTGAGGTTATTCTTGAGGTTTTTATCCCTATGATTACGGGTAAGCTCATTGATAACGGCATATATAAGGAAGACACCTCCTATGTGCTTAAAGCGGGACTTCTTCTCGTTGTTTTGTGTTCATTGGGTCTTCTTGCCGGTGTTGCTTCAGGCAACGCTGCCGCAAAGGCGAGTGCAGGCTTCGCAAAAAATCTCAGACACGATATGTATCATAACCTGCAAAGCTTTTCCTTTGCCAATATAGATAAGTTTTCAACCTCAAGCCTTGTTACAAGACTGACAACAGACGTTACAAATCTGCAGAACGCTTATCAGATGATTATAAGAATTGCAGTGCGTTCACCGGCTATGCTTATTTTCTCTCTTTCAATGGCACTGAGCATCAATGCAAAAATCAGTGTTATCTTCCTTTGTGTCATTCCCTTCCTTGCACTTGGTCTTTCTCTTATAGTAAAGAACGCCCACCCAATATTCAAAAGAATTTTCAGAACCTACGACAAGCTCAATAACATCGTAGGTGAAAATCTCCACGGCATAAGAGTAGTGAAATCCTTTGTCCGTGAGGAAAAGGAAGAGGGAAAATTCAAGAGTGTTTCCGATACGGTTTATTCCGACAGTAAAAAGGCAGAAACCATACTCGCCTTCAATGCCCCCATAATGCAGTTCAGCGCCTATCTTTGTATGCTTCTCATAGCATGGTTCGGCGCAAGGCTCATTATATCCACCTCGGAAATTGAAATGACAACAGGCGACCTTTTCAGCGTTATCACCTACACAATGCAGATACTTTCCACCCTTATGATGCTCTCAATGATATTCGTTATGCTCACAATGTCTAAGGCATCAGGCGAAAGAGTATGCGAGGTGCTGAACGAAAAAAGTGACCTTGTTTCCCCTGAAAATGCTGTTATGAGTGTAAAAGACGGCAGTATTGATTTTCAGAAGGTAGGCTTCAGCTATTCAAATGACCCCTCAAACCTTTGCCTTAAAAATGTGAACCTCTCCATTAAATCAGGTGAAACCGTAGGTATTATTGGCTCAACAGGCTCATCGAAAACAACCTTCGTTCAGCTCATCCCACGCCTTTACGATGTCACCGAGGGTACCCTTAAAGTGGGCGGTGTTGATGTAAAGGAATATGACCTTGACACCCTTCGTAACGAGGTTGCAATGGTGCTGCAGAAAAATGTTCTTTTCTCGGGTACAATAAAGGAGAATCTCCGTTGGGGAAATGAAAATGCCACTGACGAAGAAATGATTGAGGCTTGCCGTCTTTCACAGGCTGACCCCTTTATAAGAGAAATGCCAGAGGGCTATGACACCTATATCGAGCAGGGCGGCACAAATGTATCAGGCGGTCAGAAGCAGAGAATATGTATTGCCCGTTCACTTCTCAAAAAGCCGAAAATCCTTATTCTTGATGATTCAACCAGTGCAGTTGACACCAAGACGGATGCCCTCATAAGAATGGCATTCAAGCAATATATTCCCGAAACAACAAAGATTATTATAGCTCAGCGTATTTCCTCTATTCAGGATGCAGACAAAATCATAGTCCTTGACGGCGGTGAGGTAAGTGCCTTCGGCTCTCACGAGGAGCTTATGCAAAGCAGTGAAATTTACCGCGAGGTATACACTTCACAGGTGAAGGGAGGCGAGGATAATGAGTAATACAAGAAGAAAAGACGTCAATCTCACTCCCCCGCCAAGACCAGGCGGACCCGGAAGAGGCGCACCTATGAGAATACCCGGCCAGAAAATGGACTTTAAGGTGCTTAAAAGAGTTTTCGGCTATGTAGGCACTAAATATAAGCTTCTAATGGTGCTTGTTGTTCTCTGCATATTACTTTCAAGCATAGCGAATGTTTATTCCTCACTGTTTTTAGGCAGACTTATTGAAGATTTCATTGAGCCTATGCTTTTAAAAGGCAGCACTGATTTTGCACCACTACTGATAATGCTTCTTCAGATGGCGGGCATTTTCCTTATAGGTATTTTTTCCACCTTCAGCTATAACTTTATAATGGTAAGAGTAGCCCAGGGCGTACTCAAAAGCATAAGAGACGAAACCTTCACTCATATGCAGACCCTGCCCATAAAGTATTTTGACACCAACAGCCACGGCGATATTATGAGCCGATACACCAACGATATTGACACTCTCAGACAGATGATAAGCATGACCATTCCTCAGGTCATTTCCTCGGCGGTGACTATAGCTTCCACCTTTGTTGCCATGGTGAGCCTGAGCATACCCCTGACGGCGGTTGTTCTCGTCTGCATTGTTCTTATGATGAGTGTTACAGGCAAAATTGCAGGCAACTCAGGAAGATTCTTTGTCAAACAGCAGGAATCTCTCGGCGGTATAAACGGCTATATTGAAGAGATGGTAACGGGACAGAAGGTAATTAAGGTCTTCTGCCACGAAGATAAATCCAAGGAAGAATTTGATGAACTCAATGAGGAACTTTTTAACAATGCTTACTCAGCCAACAAGTTTGTCAATATGTTAGGCCCCGTCAACAACAACTTAGGACATCTTCAATATGTTACAGTGGCAGTTATCGGCTGCACCCTTGCGGTACTGACCACAACGGGAATTATTCCTAAAGAGGGCTGGCTCACTGTTTTTGCCGTTACGGCAGGTAATGTTGCCTCATTCCTTCAGCTTTCAAAGAGCTTCACTATGCCTATAAATCAGATTTCTCAGCAGCTGAACTCCGTAGTTATGGCTATGGCAGGCGCAAAGAGAATTTTTGCCCTTCTTGACGAGGAAAGCGAAAAGGATGAAGGCTATGTAACTCTCGTCAATGCAAAACACGACCAAGAGGGCAACATCACAGAAACGCCCGAGCATACGGGTCTCTGGGCTTGGAAGCATCCTCACGAAGACGGCACCACAACCTACACAAAGCTTCAGGGCGAGGTAAGATTTTTTGATGTTGACTTCGGCTACAACGAAGAGAAGATAGTCCTTCATAACATAACCCTTTATGCTGAGCCGGGTCAGAAGGTAGCCTTTGTAGGAGCAACGGGTGCAGGCAAAACCACAATCACAAACCTTATCAACCGTTTCTATGACTTGGCTGACGGCAAAATCCGTTACGACGGCATAAACATCAACAAAATAAAGAAGGCCGACCTGAGAAGGTCCCTGGGCATAGTGCTTCAGGACACTAACCTCTTCACAGGTACCGTTATGGAAAACATCCGTTACGGCAACCTCGATGCAACGGATGAGCAGGTAATCGAGGCAGCTAAGCTTGCAAACGCTCACTCATTTATCACCCGCTTACCTGAGGGTTACAACACAATGCTCACCGGTAACGGCGCAAACCTCTCTCAGGGACAGCGTCAGCTTATTTCTATTGCAAGAGCAGCCGTGGCAGACCCGCCCGTTATGATTCTTGACGAGGCAACCTCATCAATCGACACGAGAACAGAAGCCCTCGTTCAGAAGGGTATGGATGCTCTTATGCACGGCAGAACGGTTTTCGTTATTGCTCACAGACTGTCAACTGTACGCAACTCGGATGTTATTATGGTGCTGGAAAAGGGCGTTATCATTGAGCGAGGCACTCACGATGACCTCATAGCCAAAAAAGGCAAATATTATCAGCTTTATACGGGTGCGTTTGAATTGGAATAAGCAAAATAGCAACATCGCATTTTTGGTTACTTTTTGTGCGCCAACAAAAAGTAACGCCACGCGGCGAGCGATAAAAAAAAGAAAAGACCTGCAGATTAATGCAGGTCTTTTTTAATGCAAATGCAATTAACAGCTCATAAAAATAACAGCATATTTTTTTATTTATCCCCTGTTTTTCAGTTGACTTTCCGAAACAAAATATAGTATAATGATTATTATGGAATTTATGTGTAAATTTCTATCATAACAACATCTGTCCAAGGGGCAGATATATCACTTTCAGCTATGCTGAAAATATCACATCGGCTGTGCCGATATATCTCTCGCACGGCAGTGCGAATATCACTGCAACCCCACGGGTTGCCAATCAGGAGGTGGGTCTGATGACAGACGGCGATAGTAAACCTAACGGGCGTAACTTAATATTCAGGCAGACCTGCCACGGAAGCATCTGACTTTCTTTCCGGCTTGTCTGCTAAAGAAAGTCGGTGAACAACATGAATGAAAATTTATTTGGCGGTCTTTACAGACTTTTAGCCAAAAACAAGCTCAAGGAGCTTCGTGACGAGCTGACGGATATGGCTTATGCCGACATTGCGGATTTCATTATGGACCTTGACGACGATAAGATTGCAGTTAAAATCTTCCGCATTCTTCCCAAGGATATTTCCGCTGACGTCTTCTCCTATCTTGAAACTGACAGCCAGACTGTTATTGTTCAGTCAATTACAGACAGTGAAATTGAGCGCCTTATGGACGACCTCTATGTCGACGATGCCGTTGACTTTCTTGAAGAGGTACCTGCCAACATAGTGCGAAGAGTGCTTGCTAACACTGACAAGGAAACCCGTGACATCATCAACCGTTTCCTCAAGTACCCCGAAAACTCTGCCGGCAGTGTAATGACAATCGAAATGGTTGAGCTTCATGACAGACTGACAGTTGCTGAGGCTATCAAAAGCATACGCCGCACTGGTGTTGATAAAGAAACAATTTATACCTGCTATGTTATTGACGATAAAAGACATCTTGTGGGTACCATTCCCCTTCGTCGCCTGCTTCTCAATGACGAAGACACCCGTATAACGGACATTATGAGCGACGATGAACAGCTCATTTTTGTCAGCACCCTGGATGACCAGGAAGAGGTCGCTTCTCTGGCTAAAAAATATGACCTTCTGTCTGTACCCGTTGTTGATAAAGAGGGCAGACTCGTTGGCATCATCACCATCGACGACATCGTCGACATCATCGAAGAAGAGGCTACGGAAGACTTTGAAAAGATGGCTTCACTTCTTCCCTCAGAGGACGGCTACCTTAAAACGGGAGTTTTCTCTCACGCTAAAAACAGAGTAGGCTGGCTCTTGGTGCTTCTCATTACATCCACCTTTACGGGTCAGATAATTGAAGGCTTTGAAATGCAGCTTGCAACAATTGCAGGTCTTACTGCCTGCATACCTATGCTTATGGGTACCGGCGGTAACTCAGGTAACCAGGCGTCGACACTTATAATCCGCGGTCTTGCCCTTGGCGAAATCAGAATGAAAGACTTCTTCAGAGTGCTGTGGAAGGAGCTTCGCGTTTCACTTATAGTCGGTGTTATCCTCGGCGTTGCAAACTATCTGAGAATGCTTGGCGTACGCTTCCTGACAGGCGACACTGTCACAGACAGCGTAATATTGGTTGTATCTCTCAGCGTTGTGGCAGTTGTTATTGTGTCAAAGACCATAGGCTGCTGCCTTCCCATATTGGCAAAGGCACTCAAGCTGGACCCTGCCCTTATGGCAGGCCCCGTAATCACAACACTTGTTGACGCAATTTCACTGCTGGTATATTTCGGCTTTGCAAATCTGCTTATCACTATATAAAAATTAAATCGGCGGGATGAAGTCCTCTTCCGAAAGGAAACTTCCCCGCCCTAATTCATGATCCATAATTCATAATTAAAACAAAGGAGTGTTGCCGTTTTGGCTAAAAGATTTATGTCCTTTACAAAAGGATATCGTTTCCTGACTATCCTTTGCCCTTTTATGATTTTTCTTGATGTTATCATCGAGATTGAAATTCCTAAGGCTATGGGTAAGGTTGTTGATATTCTGCTTATGTTCAGCGCCCCGAATGCAGACCACGCCGCCATTCAGGCTGACCTTGTGTCAAACGTGCTGAAGATGCTTTTGCTTTGCGTTTGTACTCTCATAGTAGGCTATATAGCTGCGCGCTGCTCATCAATTGCAAGTATGGGCTTTGGTGCTAATCTTCGAAGAGAGCTTTTCAATAAAATTCAGGATTTATCCTTTGACAATATTGATAAGATTAAAATTTCTTCACTCATCACCCGAATGACAAATGACGTTTCAATGGTGCAGAATGTTTATAAAAACACAATCGTCACCTTTATCAAAGGTCCCTTTATGCTTATAACAGCACTGGTTTATGCCCTTAATATCAGCCGTGATTTGTCTGTTGTTTTTGCCTTTGCACTGCCTGCAATCGTTATTATTGTGGTCATTATGGGCTATCTTGCCGTACCTCTTTTCAAGAAGATGCTCAAGAAAACCGACAAATTCAACGGCGTACTCAGAGGTAACATCAACGGTATCAGAGTTGTAAAATCCTTTGTAAGAGAAGACCACGAAAAAGAAAAGTTTGAGGAAGCAAACGTTGCTGTTATGGAAATGAATGTCAGAGCCCAGAAGCTCATTCTTTACATAACTCCCGCTATAATGTTTGTTATTTACGGCTGTATGATTTTTGCTATGTGGCGCGGCAGTGATATTATCATTCACGGCAGTGGCGACCTTACTGTCGGCACTATGACAACCTTCGTTTCATATATCAGCCAGGTGCTTTCCTCTGTTATGACAGTTATGCTTGTTTTTGTCAGCATGATTATGGCAAAGGCCTCCATCGGCAGAATAAGCGAAGTATTTAAGCAGGAACCCACTATCAGCGATAAGAATGCAGACCCCGAGGCAGCTCTTCTTGACGGCAGCATTGAGTTTAAGAATGTTTCCTTCAAATACAGTGAAGCAGCTGTAAAGAATATTCTTGAAGATATAAACCTTAAAATAGAAGCAGGTGAAACCGTTGGCATTATCGGCGGTACCGGCTCATCAAAATCAACTCTCATTCAGCTTATCCCCCGCCTTTATGAAGCAAGCGAGGGTGAGGTTATTGTGGGCGGCAGAAATGTCAAAGACTATACCTTCGAAAACCTCAGACGTGAAATTTCCGTTGTGCTTCAGCAGAATGTGCTTTTCTCAGGCACCATTTCAGACAATATCCGTTGGGGTGACTTCTCCGCAACTGACGAAGAGGTTATTGAAGCTGCCGAGGCTGCTCAGGCTCACGCCTTTATCTCTGAGTTTGAAAAGGGCTATGACACAGAGCTCGGTCAGGGCGGCAACACTGTTTCAGGCGGTCAGAGACAGCGTCTTTGTATTGCAAGAGCCTTGCTTAAAAAGGCTAAGATACTTATTCTTGACGACTCAACCAGTGCCGTTGACACTGCAACTGATGCTAAAATCCGTATGGCACTGCGCTCGGACAAGTATAAGGCTATGACTAAAATCATCATCGCTCAGCGTATAACCTCAATTATGGACGCTGACAGAATTATAGTTATGGAAGACGGAAAAATCGTCGGCATGGGCACCCATGAAGAACTGGCAAAGAACAATGAGGTCTACCACGAAATCTTTGTTTCTCAGCAGGAAGGAGTGTTGGCACAATGAGTAAGGCTCCCGTAAACGAAGAAAACAAAGAGCTTCTTCCCGAAGAAGCAGTGCAGGAAACTGCAACTGAAAATGAAGAGAAGCAAGACAAAAAAGATAAGAAAAAAGCTAAACGAACACGCCCTGCAAGAAAGAAGAAAATCCCCGAAAACGAAACCGAGGAAGAAAGAAAAGAGCGTGAAAAAAAGGAAGAGGAAAAGAAAAAGAAGAAGCCCAAAAATATAAAAACCGCTACTAAGCGTCTTCTCAGTTATATAGCTCAGTATAAGGGACTTCTGTTTCTCGTGGCAATTCTTGTTGTTGCAACAACGGCTATCAGCGTGCTTTCCTCTTTGGCAATGTACCCCGTAAACAAAACCCTTGAAGACCTGATTGCAGGTAATATCGCCTCAGGCGACGAGGCTATGGCAAACATCATAAAGTGGCTTGTGATTATGGCTATCGGCTATGCCTTGTCGGCACTTTGCAACCTGCTTTATTCCAGAATCATGCTGCATATTTCTTCGAGAACTCTCAAGAATATGCGTCGCGACCTGTTTAATCATATTCAGGGTCTTCCCCTGGAATATTTCGACAAGAGAAAAACAGGCGAAATAATGAGCCACTTCACCAACGATGTAAACCGTGTAAGTGACCTTATCAGCAACAGCTTCCCCTCACTTATTTCTTCAACCATTCAGGCTGTTATGACCATCACAATTATGATAGCCTTCTCATGGAAGCTGACCCTGACAATCACCGCGGCAATTGTGCTTATGTTCCTTGTTGTTATTTTCATCACAGGAAAATGCTCACCTCTTTTCAAGGCTCAGCAGAAGGCAATTTCTCAGGTTAACGGCTTCACCGAGGAGTATATCAAGGGTATCAAGGTTGTTCAGCTTTTCTCTCAGGAAAAGAAGACTAAGGATGCCTTCAACGACCTCAACGAAAACTACCGTAAAATTGGTGTGAAGGCAAACATCATAGGCGGTTTTATGTCCCCGCTTATGTCAATGATAACACGAGTAAACTACGCTATCTGTGTCTTCTACGGTGCTAAGCTTGTTATGGCAGGCGAAATGGATGTAGCCAAGCTCATCAACTATCTCAACTATTCAAAGAGCTACGCCTCACCTATCGTGGGTATCGCAAGCACATACACCTCTCTTGTTTCAGCCCTTGCAGGTGCTGAGCGTGTCTTTGAGGTGCTTGATACTCCCAACGAAACAGACGAGGGCAGAGTTACTCTTGTGCGTCTTATCAGAAACGCTATGGGTGAGACAGAAGAAACGGACCAAAGAGAAGGTCAGTTCAGCTGGAAAGTACCCACAGAAAACGGCTTTGATTATGTACCCCTTAAGGGCAATATTGAAGTGAAAGATGTGACATTCGCCTATGTTGAGGGTACAGACGTACTCAAAAACATCAATGTCACTGCCAAGAGCGGTCAGAAGGTAGCCTTTGTAGGCTCAACAGGTGCGGGTAAAACCACTATCACCAACCTCATCAACCGTTTCTATGAAATCGACAGAGGACAGATAACCTATGACGGCATTGACATCAAGGATATAAAGAAGGACGACCTTCGTCACTCAATGGCTATGGTGCTTCAGGACACCAAGCTTTTCTCTGGCACTATTGCCGACAATATCCGTTACGGCAAGTTAGATGCCACCCAGGAAGAGATTGAGGCTGCGGCTAAAATTGCCAACGCCCACAGCTTTATTGAGAAGCTCCCCGACGGCTATGAAACCGAAATCAAGGCAGACGCCGTCAATATCAGTACGGGTCAGGCTCAGCTTATCAATATAGCAAGAGCCGCCATTGCAGGCGCTCCCCTGCTTATTCTTGACGAGGCTACCTCAAGCGTTGACACCAGAACTGAGCGCCTTATCGAAGTCGGCATGGACAAGATTATGGAGGACAGAACTGTTTTCGTTATTGCTCACAGGCTGTCAACTGTCCGCAACTCAGACGATATTGTTGTGCTTGAAGGCGGCGAAATCATAGAAGAGGGCAACCACAGCACTCTCATTGATCAGGGCGGAAAATACTATCAGCTCTACACCGGCAAAGCGGAAATAGAATAAAACGCGGAGCATTGCAATGCTCCGTAAATGCAAAATGCAAAAAAGTGGTCGCGGGAAAGCCGTGACCACTTTTATATTCTCGCCCGCAAAACAAATGCTCACTAACAGGAAGTTTTATCAATCTTAGATTAAAAGGCAGGTCGCTACCGCGGTAGCGACCTGCAATATTTTTATAGTCGGATAAAGAGGGTGGGCGGCTCCACAAAAATCGCTTTGCGATTTTGCGCGACAAAGTCGCTTGCCGAAGGCTGTTCGGCAGTGGAGCCGCCTCACCGCTGACCCTCTTGGCGGGATGAAAACTTATTCATTCCTAAAATTTAAAGCGGATACAATCGGAGCGAAGCGACCCGACATTTTACATTTATCAGAGGTATCTCGTCAGTGCAACTGCCTTGCCCAGAATAATCAGTTCATCAACAATGATAGGGTCAAAGCTGTCATTTTCAGGCTGGAGACGGAAGTGACCGTTCTCTTTATAGAATGTCTTGACTGTAGCCTCGTCTTCAATAAGGGCAACAACAATATCTCCGTTACGAGCCACGGGAGTGCGCTCAACATAGATGATGTCACCGTCGTAGATGCCGGCATTAATCATACTTTCACCGCGTACACGAAGGGCAAACATTTCCTTATCGCTTGAGATGTGAGGTGCATTGAAGGGGAGATAGCACTCTACCTGCTCCGTTGCAAGAATGGGCAGACCTGCTGTGACCACACCTAAAAGAGGCACGTGCCTGACATTTTCGGCTCTGCCTGTAATTCTTATTGAACGCTTGTGCATAGGGTCACGCTCTATGTAACCCTTTTCTTCAAGAGCAACAAGGTTAGCCTGAACCGATGAGGTTGAACGAAGGCCCACCGCCTGACAGATTTCTCTTACGCTTGGGGGAACATCGCCTGCACGCTCCTTGAGATAGTTGAGTATCAGGGTCTGGTTTTCGGTGAGAGGTCCTCTCATATTGAAACCGCCTTTCTAACATTGAATTTAAACATTTGCATTGCACAAATGTTCGATGCAACCTCATTATAGCACATCTTTTTTCAAATTGCAAACATTTGTTCGTAAAATTTATAAATTTTTTACCCTTTTAAGTAGTTTTTTCATACTCAGGTATATTTTTTCTTTTGCAACTAATAATAAAACTAACATTGATAAGAAACGGTGAAGAACTATGAAAAAGAAAAATATCATTGAAAAGCTCTCTTCAGGCAAGGGCTTCTATATCACTGCAGCCGTCAGCTTTATTCTTATAATAGCTGCTATCGGCTTCGTTTATTCCTCAAGTGTGAGGCTTATAGAAGACCTACCCGTACCCACAACCTCGGACGAAGAAATAACTCAACAGGTAAAAAAGCATAAAGATGACGTTGCCGACCCGAGACTTACAACCACTGCACCCACCACTACAGAAGCTCAGACTGAAACAACCACCCAGGCAACGACGCAAGAAACAACCTCAGCCGTAAGTGAAGTTTTCAGCAATGTCTCTTTTGTTTATCCTGCAGGAGAAAAGGTGTGCAAGAAATTCAGCCTGACCCCCATATATGACGAAACAATGGAGGATTGGCGCATACACAAGGGTGTGGATTTTGCCGCTGAAAAAGGTGCAGATATTGCGGCTGTAGGTGACGGCAGGGTTGTGAAGGTAGTCTCTGACCCTTCGTGGGGATATTGTATTGAAATTGACCACGGCTCATTTGTTGCAAGATATTGCTCTCTCGAGCAAGGCAGCTGTGTAGGCATTGACGATATTGTGTCAAAGGGCGATATAATAGGCAAGCTTGCCGATATTCCCTGTGAGAGTGCGCAGGAAAGCCATCTGCATTTTGAAATTATAAAAGAGGGCAATTATGTTGACCCGTTGACAATGCTGGGAGAAAACACAGTCCGATAAACATTTAAACACTTGGAGCTGTAAAAAACCTTCGTTTTTTACAGCTCTTTTTCGTGTATTGGGAAGGTTTGTCTTGGCGATAGGGTTGCGGGCGGCTCCACTGCCGGACGCAGTCCGGCAAGCGACCGAAGGTCGCCCGAAATCGCGCAGAGATTTCTGTGGAGCCGCCGCCCCCCGATTTGCAGAAAAGAGGTAAAAAAGCACCAACTGAAAACCTGCCTTTTTCAACAAATTTGACCATATGCACAAAATCCAAAATACCCCCTTTTTTTGTTGACATTTCAAGGGGTTTCGTGGTATAATTTGAATGCCGATTTTTATCGCATTTTATACCTTTTTCAGGAGGAATAACATATGAAAAAAGTTGCAATTATTATGGGAAGCGACAGCGATTTACCTGTTGTTTCAAAAGCTGCCGACACCCTCAAGCAGTTTGGTGTACCCTATGAGCTTCACATCTATTCAGCTCACCGCACACCTGCCGAAGCAAAGCAGTTCAGTGAAACTGCAAGAGAAAACGGTTTCGGCTGTATTATAGCCGCTGCAGGCATGGCTGCACACCTTGCAGGTGCAATTGCCGCCAACACCACTCTGCCCGTTATCGGCATACCTATGAAATCAAAATATCTCGACGGTATTGATGCTCTTCTCTCAACAGTACAGATGCCCTCAGGCATACCCGTAGCTACTGTTGCAATTGACGGAGCTGTCAATGCCGCCTTGTTGTCTATTGAAATACTCGCAGTGAGCGATGAAGACCTTGCAAAGAAGCTTCAGAACAAGAGAAATGCTGACACAAAGACAGTTCTCGAAAAAAACGCAGCAGCAGAAAAACAGTATAATTTCTAATAAAATCCGGAGGTAAGACGATGGGAGGATTTTTCGGAGCAACATCAAAAAGAGATGTTGTGATTGATGTTTTTTTCGGTGTTGACTATCACTCTCACCTTGGCACCCGTCGCGGCGGTATGGCTGCCGTTAACGAGGAAAAAGGCTTTCAGCGTGATATTCACAACATTGAAAACTCACCCTTCAGAACAAAATTCGCAGGCATCACCGATGAGATGCAGGGCAATGCTTCAATCGGCTGTATAAGTGACAGCGACCCCCAGCCCCTGCTTATACGTTCAGACTTAGGTGTCTATGCCATAACAACAATCGGCATTATAAACAATGCTGATGAGCTTACAAATAAATTCCTCAGCGGAAGCGGAAGCCACTTCAATGCTATGACAGGCGGAAAGATAAACTCCACCGAGCTTGCCGCAGCCCTCATAAACCAGAAGGATAACTTCGCTGACGGCATACGTTTCTGTCAGGAACAGATTGACGGCTCACTGTCACTGCTCATTCTCAAGGAAGACGGAACCATCATAGCGGCAAGAGACCGCCTGGGCAGAACCCCCGTGGTACTCGGTAAGGATGCTGAAGGTCACTGCGTATCCTTCGAGTCTTTCGCTTTTGAAAAGCTTGACTACGAATTTCTCAAGGAACTCGGCCCGGGCGAAATCAACCTTCTCTCACCTGACAAGGTTGAGGTGCTCAAGGAGCCCCTGCCCAAGATGAAAATCTGCTCCTTCCTCTGGACATATTACGGCTACCCCAACTCAAAGTATGAGGGTGTCAATGTTGAGGTTATGCGTACTCGCAACGGCGAGATAATGGCAAGAGACGATAAAGCGGCAGGCAAATGCGAAGGCATTGACTTTGTCAGCGGTGTACCCGATTCAGGCACACCTCACGCTATCGGCTATGCCAACGAAAGCGACATCCCCTTTGCAAGACCCTTTATCAAATACACTCCCACCTGGCCGAGAAGCTTTATGCCCGCCAACCAGAAGGAGCGTAACAGAGTTGCAAAGATGAAGATGATTCCTGTTCACGAACTTATTCAGGACAAAAAGCTCCTCTTCGTTGACGACAGTATCGTAAGAGGTACTCAGCTTCGTGAAACAGTAGAATTTTTATACAGCCACGGTGCTAAGGAGGTACACATGAGAAGTGCCTGCCCGCCAATAATGTATAACTGTAAATATCTCAACTTCTCAAGAGGCAACTCAGACAGAGACCTTATTGCAAGAAGAACCATTCTTGAACTTGAAGGTGAAGAAGGCGAGAAGCACATCGAGGAATACGGCGATGCAACAACCCAGAGAGGCAAGGCTCTCCTTGACAGCATCTGCGGTAAGCTGGGATTCCACTCCCTCGGCTATCAGAGTCTCTCAGGTCTGCTTGAAGCAATAGGCCTGCCCGAAGATTGCGTATGCACCTATTGCTGGAACGGCAAAGAATAAATTAAAATTTGAAAGGAATTTAAAAGATATGAAAAATTCACAGTCACAGTCTTACGCTGCTGCAGGCGTTGATATTACAGCCGGCTATAAATCAGTAGAGCTTATGAAAAAACATATTGCAAGAACCCGCAACGAAAATTGCGCAGACGATGTAGGCGGCTTCGGTGGCTGCTTCGACCTTAGCATGATTGCAGGCATGGAGCATCCCATTTCCGTTTCAGGCACCGACGGTTGCGGCACAAAGGTTAAGCTTGCTATTCTTATGGACAAGCATGACACAATCGGCATTGACGCAGTTGCTATGTGTGTTAACGACATTATCTGCGTGGGTGCAAAGCCCTTATTCTTCCTCGACTATATTGCTTGCGGCAAGAATTTCCCCGAAAAGATTGCAGAAATCGTAAGCGGTGTTGCTGAGGGCTGTGTTCAGTCAGGTGCTGCACTTATCGGCGGTGAAACTGCAGAGCATCCCGGTCTTATGCCTGCAGAGGATTATGACCTTGCCGGTTTTGCAGTAGGCGTTGTAGATAAGCCCAAAATGATTGACAGCAGCAAAATGGCTGTGGGCGATGTAGTTATCGCTCTCCCCTCAACAGGCATTCACTCCAACGGCTTCAGCTTATGCCGTAAGGTTTTCGATATCGACAACAACAATCCCGAGCTTTATGTTCCCCGTGAAGAGTTAGGCGGCAAGACAATTGCTGAGGCTCTGCTTGTTCCCACAAAGATTTATGTAAAACCCGTTCTTGCTCTTATTGAAAAGGTTAAAGTTAAGGGTATTTCTCACATCACAGGCGGCGGCTTCTATGAGAACATCCCCCGTTCAATTCCTGACGGACTTTGTGCAAAAATTGACAAGTCTGCTGTTAAGGTTCTTCCCATTTTCGACCTTATTGCCAAGTGGGGCAACATTCCCGAGCGTGATATGTTCAACACCTATAATATGGGCGTAGGTATGAGCATTGTTGTTCCCTCTGACGAGGTTGAGCTTTCACTCTCACTTCTCAAGGAACACAGCATCGACGCTTATGTTATCGGTGAAATTATCGAAGGTGACGAGAAGGTGATTCTGTAATGGGTAAGAGAATCGCAGTTCTGGTTTCAGGCGGCGGCACAAATCTTCAGGCTCTCATTGATGCTCAAAAGGAAGGCTTCTTCGGCGAGAGCAAGATAACTCTTGTCATTGCTTCAAAGCCGGGAGTTTATGCCCTCGAAAGAGCAAAAAACAATGACATTGCTTCGGCAGTGCTTTGCAGAAAAGATTATGCCGATATTGCTCAGTACTCAAAGGCACTCACCGAAACACTTAAGGCAAACAATATCGACCTCGTGGTGCTTGCAGGTTTTCTCACAATTATTGATGAGCAGGTCTATGAGGCATACCCCAACGCTATTATAAATATTCACCCTGCACTTATCCCCTCCTTCTGCGGCAAAGGCTACTACGGTCTTCACGTACATGAGGCGGCTCTTGAAAAGGGAGTGAAGGTTTCAGGTGCAACAGTACACTTCGTAACACCCGAATGTGATGCAGGGCCTATCATCTTGCAGAAGGCTGTGGAAGTACAGCAAGACGACACACCCGAAACCTTGCAGGAAAGAATTATGAAAGAAGCTGAGTGGAAGATTCTTCCCGAGGCAGTAAGGCTTTTCTGCGAAGACAAACTGACAGTAAAAAACAATAAAGTTTATATAGGAGAGTAAGCTATGAAAGTTTCAACTATCAAAGAAGAACTTAATTCTCTTGCTTATCACGGCAGAGGCATTATCATCGGCAAAAGTGCTGACGGCAAAAAGGCTGTAACTGCTTATTTCATTATGGGCAGAAGTGAAAACAGCCGTAACCGTGTTTTCGTCCTTGAAGGCGACGCT
>JAZTYQ010000069.1:0-7841 GCA_045637065.1 Acutalibacteraceae bacterium | reverse complement strand
AAGAGTTCTTCTTCAAACTGAAGTCTCCACTCGATTTTATCTCTGTTAAAAATTTTGTAAGCATTGTCTTTCTTTGTCAGATTAACAATAGGATTGAGTACACCGTGAATATTGGGAAGAACACCCGCATGAAAAAGGTTAAGTGCCTTACCGCCGCTTACCATATCCTGCCATACAAGCATACCAAGTCTGTCGCAGTGATAATACCATCTTGCAGGCTCAACCTTAATGTGCTTACGAAGCATATTGAAGCCTAAATCCTTCATCTTTTCGATGTCGTAAATCATAGCTTCGTCTGTGGGAGGTGTCATACCGCCGTCTGACCAATAGCCCTGGTCAAGAAGACCCTTCTGGAAATAAGGCTCGTTGTTGAGGAAAAGTCTGTTATAGCCTGCATATTCGCCGATGCTGTACTTTCTCATTCCGAAGTAGCCCTTGATGCTGTCGGTGATTTCGCCGTCCTTTGAAAGCTCAAGAACGAAATCATAGAGGAAGGGATTTTCGGGACTCCAAAGCTTCATACCGGGTACTGCCACAGCTTCATTCTCCGATATTTCTTTTTCAGCTACAAGGTTGTCGCCGTCAAAGATTTTAATTTTCAGTGAACCTGCACCGATAACATCTGTTTTAATTTCAATAACACCCTTATCAATATCGGGAGTTGCCTTATATGAAGCAATATAGTTGTCATTTACTGCTTCCATCCACACTGTCTGCCATATACCTGAGGTTGAGGTGTACCAGAAGCCGTGGGATTCGCTTGCCTGCTTACCTCTGTTTTGCCAGCCTTCATCTGTAGGGTCATAAACTCTCACTACGAGTTCATTTTCACCCTCTGTGAGAGCATCAGTAATATCAATTGAGAAAGGACAGTATCCGCCTAAGTGAGAGCCTACTTCTTTTTTGTTGACATAAACCTTACATTCCCAGTCAACGGCACCGAAGTGAAGGAGTGTTCTCTTGCCCTTGAAGGTTTCGGGAAGGGTTATCTTCTTTCTGTACCATAAAAGCTCATCGTCATCAACTCTCTTGCATACACCTGAAAGACAGCTTTCAACTGCGAAAGGTACGCGGATTTCTTCTTTATATTCTTCACACCACTGAACATCATCGTCTGTGATAGCAAAATCATACATACCATTCAGGCATACCCAGTTTTCTCTTATCATCTGAGGTCTGGGGTACTCTTTGTGAGGCATATCGCACATAGCTTCTTCTGCCCAACGTGTTGTTAATGTCATCATAATATATTTCCTCCGTTTTTTCTCACCTTATTTGATATATGCTGTGCTTACCCAGCCTGTGTAGCCGTAGGTTGTATCCTGCACATAAACCCAACCTGAAACACCTGACTTATAGCCGATAACCTTAACAGGATAGCTGATGGGGATAAGTCCGATTACATCATAGTTTGTGCCGGGACCCTTCCTTATGTTAAGACCGTTGATTGTATATTTTGTAACAACTGTGTCGTACTTCTTATCAGGTGCCACAGTACCCTTGACTGTTGAAGCCTCAGTCTGTGGTCTTTCATTTGCAACATAGGTTGCACTTACCCAACCGTAAACACCGTAGCGGTTACTCTTTACATAGTAGAAGCTGCCTTCTTTTGCAAGCACCTTTACATCTGCACCCTTTGAAAGGAAGAGGATTCTCTCTCCGTTTGCAGCAGGCTTTGCTCTGAGGGTAACACCCTCTGCAGTAATATAGGCAGTGTAGCTCTTTGAAAGATAGCTTGCCGGCAATTTCACCTTTACATCGTTAATACCGTAAGGATTCTTTGTTGTTGAGGGTTTGGTAGTTGAAGGTCTTGTAGTCGGTTTTGTTGTTGTGGGTTTTGTTGTTGTGGGTTTTGTTGTGGGTTTTGTTGTGGGTCTTGTTGTTGTGGGTCTTGTGGTTGTGGGTCTTGTGGTTGTAGGTTTAGTAGTTGTAGGTCTGGTAGTAGTGGGTTTTGTAGTAGTCGGTTTGGTTGTAGTAGGTTTGGTAGTGGTAGGTTTAGTTGTAGTCGGCTTTGTTGTGGTTTCTTTTGTGGTTGTCTCTTTTGTTGTAGTTTCTTTTTCTGTTGTAGTTTCGGGAGCCTCGGTAGTTACAGGCTCAGTTGTTGTAACTTCTTCAGTTGTTGCTTCCTCAGTAGTTACCTCTTCAGTTGTAACTTCCTCTGTAGTAGCTTCTTCTGTGGTTTCATCTTCTTCAGGCTCAGTGGATTCTTCTGCCTGCTGAGTGGTTGTTGTATCGTCATCGAAAAGCTCACCGAGAACGGGAATCATATCGTTTTTAACTGCATATGCACAGCCGAAAAGAATAACTATAAGAGCAATTGCCACACCGAGAACTGCCTCGATTTTTATGCCGTCAATACCCTTTTTCTTATTCTTCTTTTTAGCCTTGGGCTTTTTCTTCTCATCGGGAGAAATCATATCAAGGTTTTTCTTTGCCTCAGCATTTTTCTGATTTTTTTCCTGCTTAACCTCTTCACTTTCGGTTTTGCCGTAGTCGTCATATTCGGCATAGATATAGTTGCTTTCAGGCACTCTGATTTCAAGCTTCTCTTCGCTCTGAACAGGCTCTTGTGCAGACACCTCTTCCACCACCTCAAGGGGTTCCTCTGCCTGAGCTTCTTCAACAGTTACTTCTTCGACTGCGACTGCTTCAACTGTCTCAGGGATTTCCTCGGCAGGCACATCTGCACTTACTGAATAAGCCTCTCGGGTTATGTTATCACCTGAAAGAGTTCCGGGCAAGGGAACCTCTTCCATTTCGGGAAGGGTCATATCTATATCAAAATCATCCTGATCCGCTTCGGCGGGAGCAGAATTTTCCTGCACCTCAGGCTCTGACGCGTCCGCAGCAGGAGCTGCCTCTTCTTTAATAGGCTCGGATGCTTCGTCAAATTCAGGCAGACTCATAACAAACTCCACCTTTTCTTCTGTGGGATCAGCTTCAAGCTCCTGAGCTTTTTCTGCCTGACGGTCACCGTCTGTCACATTGCTTTTGAAGACATTGTAGACAGATTCCACAACCTTATCATTTTCTGTTGAGCCTTCGTCACCAAGGGATATTATCATACCGCAATTAGGACAAACCTCTGCGCCGTGTTCAAGCTCATTACCGCAAAAACCGCATTTCATAAATAATTCACTCCCATATATTTTCTTCGTTTGTTTTGCATAAAGTTATATCTGAAACTACAGATATATACAGTTGTTTATATTTTATCATATGCCAACTCTTATTTCAAGGATTTTGAGAAAAAATGTTGCCTGTCCTTTTGGGACAAGCAACATCCTCACACTTCGACTTCTTTTATTTTTATCACAGTCCATATGCCGTCTGTTTTTTTTAGTTTCCAATAAGCCAACCTTTCTTTTTCCTCCAGCTTGCTGTCGCTCTCGTCAAAAAAATTCTGAGCATATTCTACCCACATATAGCCGTTGGAAAATGTAAAGGAGGCGGTAATAAGATTAATCTTTGCCTCCACGCGCTCAACATCGGCATTTTTCAGCGAATAAACCTTCAACTCACCTGCTCCTTCGGAAATCTCCGGTTTTATATCAGTCATTATCTTGCCTGCAAGTGCAACTATATTTTCAGCTGTTTCTCTGTCTTTATCTGAGCATTTTTTGTCAATTGTGGAATAGTAAGGAATGAAACCGTATTTATAATCCTCATATTTATCATAGTAATCACTGTGATCGGCAAAAAGAGAGGCTACAGCAAATCCCAAAACAAAAACCGTTATAGCGTAGAAAATGATTTTCTTATTCATAAAACAAAAGCTCCTTTCCTCCTGTGTGATAACAGTATAAAAGAGGAAAAAAGCCTTGTCAATAAACGGGGATATATTGTAAGAAAACCTTAAGAAAGTAAGTTTTTTAGTTATATTTGTAACATTTTATCTGTGGGGAAGTTTAATAACATTACAGATTTTTTCAAGGAAGGGAACCATAAAAACAATCTGAAGCACTGTCATTATTGCGCTTTGAGGTACACGGGATAGGAACACTGCACCGAAGTCACTGCCGTAAAGAGTTGACACCCAATAGCTGTTCATTAAAAGGGTGCATAAAACCTGAGAAGTCAACACGCTTAAAACAATGCGTACCGTACCGCCTTTTTTGGCAAGGTACAAACCGTAGATGAGGCCCGATATGGCAGAGGTAAGAGTAAAGCCGGGGAAATATGCCCCTGTGGTGGGAAATATCATAGCACCGAGAAAATCTCCAAGGCCGTAAACCAGCACACCGCCTAAGATGCCGAAGCGTCTTGCGGCAATAACAACGGGGATAAATGAGAAGGAAAAGCGTATGCTTTCGGTAACGGGAATGGCTAAATATCTTGCAAGGACTATCTGCATAGCAGTGAGAAGTGCAAGACAAGTGAGGGTGAAGATTTTGTCTTCGTTTTTCTTTTGCATAATAAAAAACCTCCATTTGTCCACACAGTGAAAAATAGAGGTTATCTGCCTATTCATCACAGCGGGATGCGATTTATGCACCGCAAGCCGAAACTTTTCGTCCTCAAAGCAACTCCCCGTCTCTGAGGCACTGTGGCGCGCATAAATCTACTCTGTTTTTGTTGTGCTTTTAATATAGCACTATATTCCCCCGGTGTCAACTTTTTTCGGCAAAGTTTTCGGTACGCGGGGAAGTGAAGACCAAAAGGCGAGCCGAAGCCCGCCTTTTGAAGTTATGCTGTTTATTTTACCGTTACTTCTACGATGTTGCTTTCCTTCACTCCGTCAACAGTTTCGTCTGTAATTCTTACTTTGAAGTAATATGTCTTACCGCTTTCTAAATTTTTAAAGGTATAGCTTTCTTTTTTGCCGACATGGGTAAAGAGAAATTCCTCGTCTTCTATAACCTCTTGTTTTGATGTGCCGCAATGTACGTAGTAGTGACTGTCATCACCGCTTGATTCCCAGGTGAGCTTTACAGTGCCCGGCTCTGTTGACACAGCTTTCAGATTTGCAGGGGCTGTTGCGATAGTAAACACACCGAACACCTGACTTTTGTTGGCAAAAGCAACATTTCCTTCGCTGTCTTTGTGATAAGGCTGAATTTTAAAATAGTACTTACTGCACTTTTCAAGATTTTTGAAGGTATATGTTGTTTTATTTTTCAACGAAGCAATTTTTTGATATTTGCCCGTAGGTGAATCCTTCCAATACACTCTGTAGCCGTTTGCGCCTTCAACGGGATCCCATGAAATAGTTATGCTGTTAAGTGTTCTTTCGCTTTTGATATAAGGAACAGTCTTTAACTTAAGCACTGAAATTTCTTTCTTCTCAACCTTACCGCAGAGACTGCACTTCCTTTGCTTTTCACCGGCTACGGTATAGGTTGCCTTTCTCGTTACCTTCCATGCACCGAGCTTATGACCCTCGGTATTTTTAGCAACCTTATGGGAATATGAGTCACCGCACTCACATGTGTATGTATATGTTCCGCCCTTTGTGCAGGTCACATTACCGCTTTGCTCAAAGCTGTGGCTGTGTCGGTAGTAGAAATGAACGGTTATGCCTTTTTCTTCAAGTTCAAGTCTGTCTGCTTCAAAGGTCAGCTTTTCCCACAATTCTTCCGAGCCTGCAAAATATATATCTTTAAGCATAAGGGCATCTTCCAGTAAATCAGTTTCAATATCTATGCGTTTAGTCGGAATGGTTTTTATATAAATTGCCTTTACATTTTTGCAATTCCAAAAGAAATAATCATAGCCTATATATTCTGCTTTTTCATCGCTTGTGTCTTCATAAACTACTTTTTCAAGCTTATTGCAATTTGCAAACGCACCGCCTTCACCACCGCCCCTAACATTTTCAGGCACGATTGCTTTTGTTATAGCAGTTTTATAAAAGGCGTTGTCACCTAAATACTTAATAGTGTCAGAAAAATTAAACGAAGCCAGCTTTTCACAGCCGGAAAAAGCTGAATCGCTGATACTTGTAATATCGCCGTGGACAACAACCTTTTCAAGACTGACGCACCCTCTGAAAGTTCTTTCAGGTATATAGGTAACACCGGCAGGCAAAGTGACAGACTTTAATGACTCCATATCCTCAAGAGCACCGCAGCCCATTCCTTCAAGCCCAGCAGGAAGTTGAAGCTTTTCAACACCTGTAAAAAAGTTGAAAGTAAAATCGTTAAGATATTTTACGGTGCCGGGAATATTAATTTTTTTTACATTTGGATATTTCTGAGTATAAGCCGGATAAGGGTACTGAAAATCCTCATCGGCATCATAATTAGCGCTTATAGCCACAACCTCTATACCGTTGATTTCGTCAACTATATTAATCTTGGTTGTTGTCTCTGCAAGAGACTCATCATAGAAAAAATCCGTAACAACATAATGCTCACCGTAATCATATTTGCCGTATTTTTCACTGGTCAGCTTGTAAACAACATTGTCAATTACAACGGTTCCGTCGTCCGCACTCGCGCTGAAAGACACACAGGCAATTATCGTAACGGCAATAATTGAAATTAAAACAAACAGCTTTTTCATATTCTCAAATCCTTTCTTGGCAATTTTTACCATAAGCAATATAACACCCTTATGTGAAATCTATATGAAATAAACCCACTTATTACAAAACTGTAATTACTTTTTTGGCGGGTAGAAAATAACCTTTTCAGCCACACTTAAACGCGTACAAAAAAACTTAAAATAATGGCAAAAAGCTGTTGACTTTAGCGCGCTGATGTGTTAGAATACTGCTACGCTAAAACGAATGGAGTAATAAAGTATGAATAAAAACGATACAATAGCCATAGACAAACTCTTTGAAGCCATACTCTCCCTTGAAAATAAAGAGGAGTGCAAAAACTTTTTTGACGATGTCTGCACTATCCAGGAGCTTACATCAATTGCCCAACGCTTAGAGGTTGCTAAGCTCCTTTGCGAGGGCAAAAGCTATGTTGAAATCAACAAGCTCACAGGTGCCAGCACTGCCACAATCTGCCGTGTGGGTAAGTGTGTCAATTACGGCAGCGGCGGCTATAAAACCGCTCTTGACAGACTGAACAAGAAAGGATAATTACCATGCTTAATGAAAACATACTCAGAAATGACGAAAAGGCAGTTTACAGCCTTCGTTCACTTTACAGACGCTTCGGCTATTCACGCTTCAAAATGAGCAAGTTTGAGGAATATGATCTCTATGTCAAAAACAAAGACTTCCTTATCAGTGACGGCATTATCACCTTCACCGATACCAACGGCAGGCTTCTTGCCCTCAAGCCCGACGTTACGCTTTCAATCATAAAGAATGCCAGAGATAAAAAAGGCGTTGTCGAAAAGCTCTACTATAACGAAAATGTTTACCGTATTTCAAACGATTCCCACTCCTTCAAGGAAATCAATCAAACAGGTCTTGAATGCATAGGTGATGTGGGCATTTATGATATTTGTGAGGTGCTTTATCTCGCTGCCCTGAGCCTCTCATGTATTGACGAAAATTACATCATTGATATAGCTCATGCAGGCCTTGTATCTTCCCTTATAAAAGAGTGCAGTCTTACCGAAGATGTAAAAGACAGAGTGCTTGAGAGCATTCAGAATAAAAGCATTGATGAAATAGCTTCTTTATTCCAGAAGGGAAATATCACACAGTGCGCTTATGATATAATCTCAAAGCTTATGTCCGCATACAAAAGTAGTGACGAGGTTGAAAATGCCTTCAGAGGCATCAGCGAAAAGAGTGATATTGCTCTCTGTGAATTTTTAGAGATAATCCGCAGTGCCGAAGAGCTTTCTCTTATGGATAAGCTGAGAATAGATTTCTCAATCGTCAATGACACAAGCTATTACAGCGGACTTGTATTTAAGGGTTATATTTACGG
>JAZTYQ010000068.1:0-13205 GCA_045637065.1 Acutalibacteraceae bacterium | reverse complement strand
TATCACAGCAACAACAATGTTATAGACCTTGCTCGTCTTCACGGTGAAGAAAACCGTATCTGGATTGACTATGATGAAATGCCCAAGCAACTCCTGTGGTCATTTGTATATCTTGAAGATAAGCGTTTTTATGAGCACAACGGCGTTGACTGGATAAGAACGATCGGTGTTCTTGTAAATCCCAAATATAAGGGTCAGGGCGGTTCAACCATAACTCAGCAGCTTATTAAAAACTTAACCGACGATAATGAGGCAACCTTTAACCGTAAGTTCGGTGAAATTCTCCGCGCCCTCAATCTTGAAAAGAACTACTCAAAGAAGGAAATTCTCGAAGCGTATCTCAATACTGTTTCTCTCGGTGCGGGCTGCTATGGTGTTAAAACTGCAGCAGAAACCTATTTCGGAAAAGATGTTTCAGAGCTGACCCTTCTTGAGTGCGCAACCCTTGCAGGTATCACACAGGCACCCTACAGCCAGAACCCCTATGCTGACTATGAGGAATGTATGAACAGAAAAGATCAGTCCCTTGAAGAAATCTGGAAGGCAGGCAAGATAACCGAGGAGAGAAGAGATAAGCTCCAGGCTAAAAAAACAAAAGTGCTTGAAAAAGGAACAAGCGGTTCAACAAGCACAAACACCAACACGGATAAAAGTGAAATCCTCTCATGGTATGAGGAATATGTAGTTGACCAGGTAATAAAAGATTTGCAGGCTGAATACGGCTATGACAGTCACGAAGCATGGCGTAAGGTTTATTACGGCGGTCTTAAGATTTATGCTGCAGTTGACCTGAGAGCTCAGGAAATAGTTGAAGACAGCTACGAAAACAGAAAGGGCTTCCCTTACTCTCACAAAGATAAAAAGGGCAATCTGCCCGATTCATCAATTGTTATTATGGACTATAAGGGCAGAATAGTAGCTCTTGCCGGCGGTACAGGTGCAAAAACAGCCAACCGAGGCTACAACAGAGCTACCGATGTCAGAGCAAAGCGTCAGCCCGGTTCATCAATAAAGCCCCTTTCCGTTTATGCTCCCGGTGTTGATTTAGGTGTTATCACAGCATCATCGGTTATTCTTGAGGAAGCAATTGAGCTTAAAGGTGAACCCTGGCCCAGAAACTTCAACGGTGACCACGGTTCAGGTGAATATATCACTGTTGAGGAGGCTCTCGTGCGTTCACTCAATACTGTTCCTGCAAGAATTCTCAAGGAAAGCATCAGTGTTATAGCTTCAATGAAATACTGTAACGAGCGCTTCCATCTTAATCTTTCAAAGGGCGACGAGGACCTCAGCCCCCTTGCCGTTGGCGGCACCAACACAGGTGTAACCACTCTCGAAATGGCAGCAGCATTTGCAACCTTCGGTAACGGAGGCAGATATTTCGAGCCTTACAGCTACTACAAGGTTACAGACAGAAAGGGCAACGTGCTTCTTGACAGAACATCCGAACAGCCCGAGCAGGCTATCAAGGATTCAACGGCACAGAGTCTTTTAGGTATGATGACAAAGGCTGTTACACAGTCAAACGGTACGGGTTACGGTTCAAAGATAAGCGGCTTCCAGACCTTTGCAAAAACAGGTACAACCTCAGCTAACTGCGATAAATGGTACTGCGGCGGCACACCTCATTATGTGGCTGCTGTATGGTACGGCTTCAACGAGCGTGCCGACCTTCGCACAGGCACATCAAACCCCTCTAAGAATATTTTCAGACATATTTTTTCACAGATTCATCAGGGCCTGCCCTCAAAGAGCTTCACAGACACTGAAAACGCAGTTGATGCAATTGTTGCTATGGGTCAGGAGGGATAATTATGGTTATCCTTTCAGTTGACTACGGTGATAAAAGAACAGGCATCGCTGTTTGCGACCGCCTTGAAATGCTGGCTTCACCCGTGACTGTTATATGGGGTGACTATGCGCCCAAGGTTATTGCAGAAATCGAAAATCTCGTGGCGGAGTATAAGCCTGAGCAGATTGTTGTGGGTCTGCCTAAAAATATGGACGGCAGTGAAGGCGAGCGTGCTGAAAAGTGCCGTGAATTTGCCCATATGCTCAGTGAAAAAACGGGCATTGAAACAGTTATGGTTGACGAACGGCTCACCACTGTTTCGGCTCATAAGGCTCTGAATGTCACTAATGTACGCGGGCAGAAGCGCAAGGATGTTGTTGATGCCGTTTCCGCCGTTATGATTTTAGAAAGCTATTTGAGCAAAAGAAAAGCATAATGATTAACCGAAAAATAAATTCCCATTATGGAGGTAATTATGGAATATAAATATTACGATGACGAGAAGCTGTTTTTACTTAAATCCGGCCTCGTAAAAGAATACAACAAATTCAAGTCTCAGGGTCTCAAGCTTGACATGTCAAGAGGTAAGCCCGGTGCTGACCAGCTTGCAGTTTCAAACGGCTTGCTTGATGCAATCACATCAAGAGACTGGGATGACGATGCAAGCAACCATTCACTTGAATACAGAAACTACGGTCTTCTTACAGGTATTATTGAGTGTAAGGAAATTTTTGCAAAGCTTCTTAAAGTACCCACAAAGAATGTTATCGTCTGCGGTAACTCAAGCCTTAACCTTATGTTCGACTATATAACTCAGTGCATGCTTACGGGTTCAGGCGCAGCACCCTGGAGAGATCAGGGCGAAATCAAATTTATTTGTCCTGCTCCCGGTTATGACAGACACTTTGCAATCTGTGAATACTACGGCATAAAGATGATTCCTGTTGATATGACAGAAAAAGGCCCCGATATGGCGGCTGTTGAAGAGTTTATTAAAGACCCCAAGGTAAAGGGTATGTTCTGTGTACCTAAGTATTCAAACCCCACAGGTGTTACCTACAGTCCCGACACTGTTGAGAGGATTGCCAAAATGCGTCCCGCAGCTGAGGATTTCAGAATTATCTGGGATAATGCTTATATTATCCATGATCTTTCAGACCATGGCGATAAACTTGAGTCAGTTTTCGATGTGCTTAAGAAGTACGGTAATGAGGATATGGTAATTGAATTTACCTCAACCTCAAAAATCAGCTTCCCCGGCGCAGGTGTTGCAGTTATTGCAGCATCAGACAAAAATATTGACATGATTATCAGCCGTATGTCTGTTCAGACTATCGGTTACGATAAACTCAATCAGTTCCGTCACGTGAAGTTTTACAGAGATGTCAGAGGTATTATGAATCATATGAGACTTCACAGAAGCATCCTTGCTCCCAAGTTCAAGGCAGTTGTCAATGAATTCAACAACCAGCTTGGTGGCCTCGGAATTGCAACATGGACTAACCCCAACGGCGGATATTTTATCTCACTTGATGTTATGGAAGGCACTGCAAAGAGAGTTTATGAGCTTTGTAAAGAAGCAGGCGTTACTCTCACAACAGTTGGTGCAACCTTCCCTTATGGCGTTGATCCGAAGGATCAGAACATCAGAATTGCTCCCTCATATCCTCCTGTTGACGAGCTTCTTTCAGCAACAAAGCTTCTTTGCATATGCGTTAAGCTTGCTGCTTGTGAAAAGCTCCTGGAAGAAAAGAAATAATCGTTTTGGCAGTTCACCTTGTGTGGGCTGCCTTTTTATATGTTAGTTGGTGCAGGGGGGGCTCCGCATTCGGACTTCGTCCGAATCGGCGACTTTGTTGCCGAAAAATCGCACAGCGATTTTTGCGGAGCCCCCATCGCTGACTGAAAGTTCACCGCCTGAGCTTGGAAACTCCCATAATTATAAGCATTGCTCCGAAAAGCTTGCCTGCCAGGTCACCGGGTAAAAATAAAATAAGAATATTTCCCGTAAGCGAACCCAACAAAGCCGGCAACAGCACAGGCAGAATTTCTTTAAAATTAATGAATTTTGCCTTCAGATACATAATTACACTCAGAGCTGCAATAGGAATAAAAAACACAAGATTTATGCCTTGTGCCTGCCTTTGCTCCATGTGAAGAAAGCTTGTCAGATAAATAATAAGTACACTTCCTCCGCCGAATCCCATAGCGCCGAGAAGTCCCGACAAAAGAGAAGAGACAATAACAGCAAAATCCATAATTCACCTCGTCAGCATTTTAATTCCCGTATAAATCAGAAATAAAGCGAATATTTTTTTTAAGGCACGTTCAGGTGTTTTCTTCAGCAACTTTGCTCCCAGATAAGCTCCCAAAAGGCCGAAGGGCAGATATGGCAGGGCATCGCCTATGCTGAAATATCCCTTTAATGAGTACACAGTAGAAGAAATAAGGCAAAGGGGGAGTATCACAGCTATGGCTGATGCCTGAGATTTTTTTTGTGAGAGACCTGCATTTTTGAAGGCAGAAACTGCTATAAGACCTCCGCCGGCACCGAAAAGAGTGTTCACAAGACCCGATAGAAAACCAGGTAATAAGGTTTTGATTTTTTTCATATAAATCACCCTGAAGCATTAATTTTACTCCTGAAACCAATAAATATGTATATTTTCTTACAAATTATTTGCTTTACCTATTGCAAGTGCAAAAATTTAATGTTATAATTTATCCATAAATCAAAGGAGGAATATTAATTATGGTTTGTAAGTTTTGCGGAAACACAATTGAAGACTCATCAGAGTTTTGTTTTATCTGCGGCAACAAAGTTATGAAAGAGGAAGCTCCTGCAGTATATACCGAAGCTGCTCCCGCTGAAGTTCCCGTTGTAGCTGCACCCGCACCTGAGGCTCAGCCTATCTACGCTCAGCAGGCTCCCGTTTATGCGCAGCAGGCATATGCTCAGCCCGCAGCTCCCGTGGCTGCTCCCGAAGCTGCACCTGCAGAAGAAGGCAAGAAAAAGAAGAATAAGAAGGATAAGAAGGATAAGAAAGATAAGAGTGTATGCTCAAAGGCGAAGAAATTCTTTGCAACTCTTTTTGCTATTACATTTGTTCTTCAGTTTATTCCCTGGATTTGGTATAAGAATGCAAAGAAAGCCGGCTATGAAGAAAAGGCTGTTGCAATTCTCAACTCACTTATGACAGGTCTTTGCATCTTTATGGCAATCATCTGTGGTGTGCTGATTAAAATGAATATGTTTTAATTGAAACGATTGCTTTTGACCGTCCGAATTTTTCGGGCGGTCTTTTTTGTTTTATATAGAATAAAATCTATGTTATCGGCATAAGCATTGAGTGTAGAATTTTTGAAAAGAGGACGCAGGATATGACTAATACCGATATTTATTCATCCATAGCAGGTCGCACGGGCGGCGATATTTATGTGGGTGTTGTAGGACCTGTAAGAACAGGCAAATCCACATTTATAAAGAAATTTATGAATGAGCTTGTGCTGCCTAACATCAGTGATGCCTTCAAGAGAGAAAGGGCAAATGACGAACTTCCCCAATCATCTTCAGGCAGAACTATTATGACCACAGAACCTAAATTTATACCTGAGGAGGCTGCCCAGATTTCTCAGGGAGATAATATGCGTTTTCGTGTCAGGCTTATTGACTGTGTGGGTTATATTGTACCCGGAAGTCTCGGATACATAGAAAACGACAAGCCGAGAATGGTAAAAACACCGTGGTTTGATAAGGAAATTCCTTTTAATATGGCGGCTGAAATCGGCACTAAAAAGGTAATCGACGAACATTCCACAATAGGTCTTGTTGTCACTACAGATGGCACAATAGGGGAGATTCCCCGTGAGGACTATGTTGAAGCTGAAGAGCGTGTAATCAATGAACTCAAGTCAATTGATAAGCCTTTTATAGTGCTGCTTAACTCCAAAACGCCTTCGTCATCCAATTGCAGGGAACTCTCACAAAAACTCAGTGAAAAATACTCTGTTAAGGTTATGCCTGTGAACTGTCTCGAAATCACTCAGGATGAAATAGGCGAAATACTCAGCACACTTCTTTATGAATTTCCTATAAAAGAGCTGAAGCTCAATTT
Source organism: Acutalibacteraceae bacterium (assembly GCA_045637065.1). Lineage (GTDB taxonomy): Bacteria > Bacillota > Clostridia > Oscillospirales > Acutalibacteraceae > UBA6857. The sequence continues at coordinate 7,298 of JAZTYQ010000068.1, read as the reverse complement.
TCCAAAATGGATATGCAAGCTGGAAAAAGAACATCCTCTCAGAAGTCAGCTTTACTCTAAAATCGCCTCTTGTGCAAAAGAGCTTCATAAGGTCAGAGATACAAATAACTTCCTTACCCTAATATCTTCTCACGATAATGTGAGTTCATGCAGAATTGATGATGTGGATTTATCTGTGGGCAGCGTGAAAGTCAGCCTTGATATTTCACCTCATTTGTTCTATAAGGTGCTTAGCGAAAAAACAGGGATGAAGATTGAAGATGAGCAGCAGCTTATGAGTCAGCTCATTGAACTGAGCAAAGCAAAAAAAGACTTTGAGCGTTTCAGGGTGGCTCTTGACGAGGTTGAGGCCACGGGGTACGGTATAGTGATGCCCACAATGGACGAACTGACCCTTGATGACCCTGAAATTATGAAGCAAGGCGGTCGCTACGGTGTACGCCTGAAAGCATCTGCACCGTCAATTCATATGCTCAGGGCAAATATAAATACCGAGGTTGCACCTATTGTGGGTACGGAAAGTCAGTCGGAGGAGCTGATAATGTATCTGCTCAAGGAATTTGAGGAAGACCCGGCAAAAATATGGCAGTCCAATATTTTCGGCAAGACGCTTGATAGCCTTGTCAATGAGGGACTTCACAACAAGCTTTATAAAATGCCCACCGATGCAAGAATGAAACTGCAGGAAACCCTTGAAAGAGTAATAAACGAGGGCTGCAGCGGACTTATATGCATAATACTTTAACAATAACAAATCTCATCCTCAGGGGATGGGATTTGCTTTTTTGCTTGAAATTCCTTAAGTTCTGTTATATAATGATAAAAAGAAAACAAAAGGAGAACGAATATGGCAAAGAAAATCATTATTGCAGGCGGCGGTCACGGCGGTATTACCTGTGGCGCAATTCTTGCTAAAAACGGATATGATGTAACTATTTACGAAAAAAATGCAGCGGACAAAATGGGTCATGATTGGACAGATATTTTTGACCCAAAGGCATTTGCTGCAGTGGGTATGGATATGCCCCCAAGAGAGATGTATAACTTCAAGCACAATATGACCTTCTTCGGCCCTTCACTTACAACGCGTCTCGTTCAGGATGTTCCCGAGGACGAGCTTGAAATTCAGATGGAAAGAAGCGATATCTATAAGTGCCTCATTTCCTATGCTGAAAAATGCGGAGTTAAATTTGAATACGGCTGTGAAGTCAAGGGTCCTCTTATGCTCGGCAACCGTATTGTAGGTATAAAGACCGATAAGGGAGATTTCTTAGGTGACCTTGTAATCGATGCCTGCGGTATCAACTCGCCTGTAAGAAGTCAACTTCCAAAGCATCTCGGCATTCAGAATGAAGCAATTGAATTTGAACGCTTCTATGTTTACCGTGCTTTTTATGAAAAGAACGATGTGGGCGAAATTGAAGACCGTTTCAGAGTGCTTATGTTCTACAAGGGCAAACTCGGTATCTCTTGGGTTGCTGATGACGGCGACTATACCGACGTGCTTATCGGCAGATTCAACAAGATTGATATGCAAGAGGTTGAAGCTACACTTGCGGACCTGAGAAAAGAATTCCCCGAGCTTGGCGAAAAGAAGCTCCGCGGCGGTCAGTTTGTTGAAATTCCCGTAAGACAGCCTCTCGGCGTGCTTGTTGCAGACGGCTATGCGGCTATCGGTGACAGTGCATTTATGACAGTACCTATTATCGGCTCAGGTATTGCAAACAGCATGAAGGCTTCAGCAATTCTTGCAAAGACGATTTTGGATGATACAACTGAAAGCTACAGCGCAAAAACTCTTTGGAGATATCAGATTGAGTTTTATGGGAAGCTCGGCACAGGCCTTGCGCCTCTTGCTTCAATCAAGCTTCTTCTCACCCGTCTTGCACCCGAAGATCTTGACTACATATTCGCTACGGGCATCCTCAACGCTGACGATATGACCATTTCAGCCGACTCCACAAGCCTCTTTGCTATGGTTAAAGATATGATAGATCCCGAGCCTCTCAAGGCAAAAATCAAGGGTCTTGCAGGCAGACCTGACATTCTCAAGAAGGTGCTTCGCATGATCAAGGATATCGGTGCCGTAGCAGCCGTGACAGCAATTATGCCCAAGAGCTATGATGTTGTTGCCGTTCATAAGTGGGCTAAGATGTATAACGCTTGCTTCAAGCACTGAGCGAAAATTAATTGTGAATCGCAGGTGAGGCGGTTCAGGAGGTAAGATTTTTTCCGCCAGCTTAATTATATTATATAACAAGTCGACCACCTGTTCCATAGAGGTCAGGTGGTTCTTATGTTAATGACAAAATGATATTATTTATAGCAGGTTGTCAAGTGGGGAGGACCTTATGAAAAGAAAACTCATTACACCCGATATAGATGTTATACCGTCTGATTTTCATACGTTGTTTTCAAATGCAAATATATATGACAGCAGTTGTTCAAGTGAGGCTAAAGTTTTTTATGTTGAAAAAGATGCAGGTTATTTCCTGAAATGTTCAGCGAAAGGAACTCTGAAAAAAGAAGCAGAACTAACAGCATATTTTTATAAAAAAGGTTTGTCATCAGAGGTTCTGAAGTATATAAGCAATGAACAAGACTGGCTTCTTACCGAGAGAGTGCAAGGGGAAGACTGTACATATCATTTATATCTGGATGACCCTAAAAGAATGTGCGACACAATTGCAGAAAGTTTAAGAATGTTGCATGAGACGGACTATGCAGATTGCCCGGTTTCCGACAGAACCGAAGAATATCTTGCTTCAGCAGAACGCAATTATAAAGCAAATAATTATGATAAGAATTTATTTCCGGATAATTGGGGATATGCCTCGGCCGAAGAGGCGTGGCGGGTAGTCGAAAATTACGGCAGGTATCTTAGAACCGACACGCTTATTCACGGTGATTATTGTTTGCCTAATATTCTTTTAAAAGATTGGAAATTCAGTGGATTTATAGATCTTGGATGCGGTGGAGTAGGAGATAAGCATATTGATCTTTTTTGGGGTGCATGGACATTATTTTATAATCTGAAAACCGATAAATACCGTGAAAGATTTTTAGATGTTTATGGCAGAAAAGACATTGATGTTGACATGTTAAAAGTTATTGCGGCAATTGAAGTTTTCGGGTAAACAATACAACCGACAGGCTAATCCTCTGTCGGTTTTTTCATTTCCCGCTTTTTCCTATTGACAAACTAATCCTGCAGTAGTATAATATCAAACAGAACAAATGTTCGAGAGAAGGCGAAGCGGTGAAAAGAATAATAATACATTCGGATATGAATTCCTGCTATGCATCAATTGAGTGCAGTTTAAACCCTGATCTTAAGGGTAAGGCTGTTGCAGTTGGTGGCAGTGTAGAAAACCGTCACGGAATTATTCTTGCCAAAACTCCCGAGGCTAAAAAGTACGGTGTGACAACGGGGGAGGCAATATGGCAGGCAAAAAGGAAATGCCCTGACCTTATTGTGGTGGAGCCTCATTTTGATATTTATGCCAAATACTCTCGCCTTGCAAAGGACATTTATCGCCGTTTCACTGACAGAATAGAGCCTATGGGTCTTGACGAAGCTTGGTGCGATATAACAGGCAGTATTCTTATGTTCGGCAGTGTACAGAACATAACCGACGAAATCCGCAGAGCCTTCCGCGAGGAGCTTGGGATAACTGTTTCTATCGGCGTTTCCTATAATAAAATTTTTGCAAAGTTAGGCAGTGACCTTGCCGGCTGTGATGAGGTTGTGACCATAACCGAGGAAAATTATAAGGATGTAGTGTGGCCTTTGCCTGTGGGGGCTATTATGGGTGTGGGCAAAAACACTGCGGCGAAGCTGGGTTCCTATGGCATTAAAACTGTGGGTGACCTGGCATGCAGACCGCCCGAATGGCTGAGGCTTGTTTTCGGTGTTCACGGTGAAGATATGTGGCGATACGCCAACGGCTTCGACATCTCGGGGGTTGCCCCTGACGGCTATGAAAGAGAAGTCAAGAGTATAGGTCACGGAATAACCTGCAAGGCTGATTTGGTCAGTGATGATGAGGTGTGGAAGGTTTTCCTTGCTCTTTCTCAGAACGTGTCTAAGCGCTTAAAAAACGAAAAGCTTGAGGCCACCGCTGTACAGATAGGCATAAGAGATAATGAACTCACCAATCTGCAGTGTCAGGGTGAACTGCGCATTCCTACTCAGTCTGCAATTGAAATATCGAAAAAGGCGCTGGAGCTGTTTAAAAAGAATTATAACTGGCGCCGTGATGTGAGAGCGCTTACCGTCAGAGCAATTAATTTACAGCAGGAAAACACACCCTTGCAGCTGGATTTGTCAGGTGAATATAAGAAAAGTGAAAAACAGAAGAAAATTGACGATACGGTTATGTCTCTTCGTGAGCGTTTTGGTAGCAGTGCAGTTTTCAACTGCTGTCTTATGACAGAGGCAAAAGCCCCGGATATGGAGGGAAAGAAGTCTCCTTTGCCTGTAATAATAAATATGAAATAGGATGTAGTTTAAGTGAAATACAGAAAAGTTTTTGTCAGGGTACTTGCCGAAATTGACGAGCAGGGGAGCGTCTGCCCTAAAAGCGTCACCTGGGAAGACGGCAGAGAGTTCATTATAGATAAGGTGACGCGTGTTCAGCGCGCCTGTGCAAGTAAGGTGGGCGGCACTGCCATACGCTACAGCATTTCCATTTGCGGAAAGGGTACCTATCTTTATGAGGATGAGGGAAAGTGGTTTGTTGAAAGTGAGATATGATTAAACCCCATCGGTGTGAGCCGACGGGGTTGCTGTTTTTATGATATAATAAACTGAAAAGCTAATAACAATCCAAGTCCTACAACATTAACCGCTGTGAATACACCGAGGGATTTCATCGCCTTGCTGTTTTCACTTTGCATATAAATTTTAAGTGTTATAAGGCTTGCAAGTGAAGCTATGGGAGTGCCGAGGCCGCCTATGTTTACACCTGCAAGCAGGTCTTTCCAGTTATCCGTAAATGACGAAAGCAATATTGCCGAGGGTACGTTGCTTATTATCTGACTTGCGCCTATGGAGGTCAGAAGTGTACTCTTTTGCAAAAGCATCTGCAGAAACTCCCTTATCACTTCAACTCTGCCTAAGTTTTCAGAAACAACAAAGAAGCACACAAAGGTCAGCAGAAGCATAAAGTCAATTTCTTTCAGGCTCTTTCTGTCTGCAATCATAAAAACAAAAACAACGATAATTGTTGTTATTACATATGGGATTACACGGAAAACCGTCAGCAGACACAGGATGAAAAGCATCGAATAAACAATAAGTTTTTTCGTGTTGCCGAGGGTTTCTTTGTCGCACTTTTGCTCAGGCAGATTTTTAGGCAGAACAGGCAGTGCCACCGTCGTGAGAACAACAAGGCTTATTGCTGTCAGAGGCAGCACACAGGAGAAAAAGTCTCCCGCCGAAAGATTATATGCAGAGTATAGATAAAGATTCTGCGGGTTTCCTACGGGCGTTGCCATGCTGCCGAGATTTGCCGCTACAGTCTGAAGCACAATTAGTGGTATCACTGATTTTTCGCATCCGAGACCCGATAGAAGCCCCAAAGTAAACGGTACAAAAACAATGAGCGCAACATCGTTTGTCACAAGCATTGAAAGGAAAAACGGGAGCAAAACTAAGGTCACGCTCAGTACCCTGCCGTTTTTTATGCGGGAGAGAAGCTGATAGGTCAGCACCTTGAAAGCCCCGACGCTCTTGAAACCGGCAACAACTGCCATAAGGCACATCAGAAGGCACAGCACACGAAAGTCTATGTATGAGAGATATTCTTTGTCAGGGGGTACGGCAAACATGGTTGCTATGGCACAAACTGCAGATATGCACAGAACAGCCTCTTTTTTTATGAATGCTTTAACGGAAGTCAGCATACAAAAGTCCACATCCTTTAAATCAAGTCTTGCATATTATAGCAGAAATATCGTCAAAAGCCAACATATTATGCACCATTTTCATCAATATATTGATTTTATTTTCTCAGGCAGATATAATGGAATAAAGTTTCCTTAAGGAGAAGAATATGATTGAACTTGCAACAAAAATAGGACTTTCCTCTTGCATGACAGAAAAACTGAGCGCACTTATTTTTCGTGAAGGTGCAGAGATTGATAAGTGGGCAGAAAAGTGTATGTCTTCAGGCTTTCATCATTTGAAAGCCAAAGCCCCTCTTTTCAGACTTGCCGTTATATTAAAACTTGCGTGCGATGTAAGAAAAAAATATGATGAGGCGGGCATTGACGAAAAAATATATTATGACACTATGAGTGATATTAAAATCTGGAGCGACAAATGTAAAAAGGGCGGACTTGAAAATTACGGCTGGCTTAAAAATCATGTCAGCTTTGAGCTTTTCAGACTTGGCAGACTGCAGTTTCAGCTCTATGAATGTAAAAATAAAACCCTGCTTTATAACAAACTGCCTTTCTCTTACGGTGATAAGCTGATTTATGTGCATATTCCCGAGGGTGAAAAACTGTCAGAAGAAAAGTGCCAAGAGTCTTTTTGCGCGGCGAAGGAGTTTTTTGCAAAATATTTCCCTGAGTATAAATACGGATACTATTTCTGTGAAAGCTGGCTTCTGTTTGAAGGTAACAGAGAGTTTATGGCAAAAGACAGTAATATAGTGAAGTTTATGGCGTTTTTTGACATTTGCTACAGCGTAAAAATTGATGAGCAGGCTATTGAAAGAATTTTCGGCAAACGTGAGCTTTTCAAGAAGAATTATGCCGAAAAAACAAGTCTGCAGAAATCGGCAAAGCAGTATATGCTCTCACGCGGCAGATTGGGTATTGGTGTAGGTGTAAGAAAACTGTAATAACAGCGAAAAAGTGTAAAGTATATTATTGAATTTTTTTGCAGTGTTTGATATAATAAAAAGGTATTATTTTGACAAAGGAGAAAACCTATGGATAATTTACAGCAAATCAAAGAACAAATCTGTGATGTGTGTCATAAAATGTGGCAGCTTGGTTGGGTTGCGGCTAATGACGGCAATGTCAGTGCAAAGCTTCCCGACGGCAGAGTTATTGCAACGCCTACAGGTATAAGCAAATCATTTATCACACCTGATAAGCTTGTTATTCTCGACAGAGAGGGCAATATTCTTGAGCCTCAGGAGGGCTACCGTCCCTCAAGCGAAATCAAAATGCACCTTCGCTGCTATGATAAGAGAGAGGACGTTTTCAGCGTTATTGAGGCACATCCGCCCGGGGGTACAGGCTTTGCAGGTGCTCACAAGGCTATGGATATGTACAATATGATT
>JAZTYQ010000067.1:0-6044 GCA_045637065.1 Acutalibacteraceae bacterium | reverse complement strand
ACGGGGATCGATATACTTAGCAGCATCAGCGAATCTGCCGTAAGTACCCATAGCCTTGTTGTAAGCTGTTGTGGGATCGTCGCCCTTCTTGATGAAGTCTGTCATCTTGCCGAGTGAAACGAATTCATAACCGATAACCTGGTCATCAGCGTCGAGAGCCATTCTTGTTACATAGCCTTCAGCCATTTCGAGGTAACGAACGCCCTTGAGCTTTGTGCCGTACATTGTACCAACCTGTGAACGAAGGCCCTTACCGAGGTCTTCAAGACCTGCGCCTACTGAAAGACCGTCTTCTGAGAAAGCTGACTGGCTGCGGCCGTAAACGATCTGAAGGAAGAGTTCACGCATAGCTGTGTTGATAGCGTCACAAACAAGGTCTGTGTTAAGTGCTTCGAGAATAGTTTTGCCGGGAAGAATTTCACTTGCCATAGCAGCTGAGTGTGTCATACCTGAGCAGCCGATTGTTTCAACGAGAGCTTCTTCGATAATGCCGTTCTTAACATTGAGTGAAAGCTTGCAGGCGCCCTGCTGAGGAGCACACCAGCCCACACCGTGTGTGAAAGCGGAAATATCCTTGATTTCATAAGCCTTTACCCATTTGCCTTCTTCGGGAATGGGAGCCGGTCCGTGGTTCGGTCCTTTTGCGACCGTACACATTTGTTCAACTTCATGTGTGTAATTCATGACGTTTAGTCCCCTTTCGAGAGTTATTAATTGGTTTTACTTAATTACCATTCATAATAATATCAAATAATTTTATTTCTTGCAATAGTGTATTGGTAAAAAATTAAGGCGTTAAACAAGATTTTTTGTCATAAAAGCCGAAACATAAAAAGCACTGCACCTTTCTTTTGAGGTGCAGTGTCCGCATTATAATATTAATCTGTGAAAACTCTGTCGAAATCCATACCTGCAGTAATCTTTTCAAAAAGACGGACAAAAGGTGAGAGCATTTCAGCAATGAGAGCTTCGATAGCAAGAAGAGGAAAAAAGGGTAATAACAACCACATAAATAATTCTCCTTTTTTTATTTTATTTTACTACTACACGAGAAAAAAATCAAGACTTTACACATTATAATTTATTTCATACCGTTCAGTCATCTCATAGCCTATAACGGTGCTTGCCTTAACATCCGAGACGGTGAAGCTTATGTCGGAAAGCACTGCTGCACTTGCCTTGAAAACAGATATTTTTCTGTCTGTGACTTTAAGCACAAGATTGCCTCCGCTGTAATAACTGTCGGCATTTTCAATTGAAAGGGGAGCGGTTTTGAGCTTTTTGTAGTCGGGCAGTGACAGCACTCCGTCATAATAGGATTTTCCTGCTTTGCCGCCCTTGCTGTAGATTTTATTCTCGCTTTTGAGCGTAATTCTGATAATTATGCTGTCGCCCTTCTCTTCGGCAGAGTACTCTTTGATATCATCTCTTTCAAGTGAAGGGGCTTTTCCGTAAGGCTCTATGAGCTTGTTTGCACTCTTGTCTTCGGATTTGCCGCCCACATAGCGGTAGGTTTTACTGAGTGTGCCTTCAAAAAGATTGAGGGTATTTTTCACGCTGACGGCAAGGTTTTTTCTGCTGCAGGAAATGAACTCGGTGTCGATAGACTTCTTATATTTTATCGCCATATTCTGCTGAGCCTTGAGCTTGGCAATATGGTTATTATAGTACTGTGCAGTCTGAGCCTTTGTGTGAGGAATCGCCCCTGAATTATAGGTGTATTCCTTATATTCATCACTGTATGTGCCGTAGGAAATGCTGCCGTTTTCTTTGTTATAGCTGAGCACCCGGAAGGTGTAAAGGCTGTCTTTTTTAAGACCGTTTACCGTAACTGTTGTTCTGGGCGTGCGTGTATATATAACAAATTTGTCTTTCTTATCATCAAACACATATAAGCGGTAGCCTGTAGCACCCTCTGCTTTGTCCCAATAAAGAGTGATACTGTTGTTAGTGATGCTTCTTGTGCGAATAGCTTTGACTTTTTCCGGAGCGGGCAGTACTCCTGCCGGTTCGCTTGCCTGACCTGATATAACCTTATCGTCCTCATATCTGAGAGCTTTGATTCTGAAACTCACGGAATCTGAAAAAAGGCCGTCAAAGGTCAGGGATGTTTTCTTTACGGTGAGGTAATGCTTATATTTTTCGTCATTGCCGTCCTTGACATAGACTTTATAGGAATGAGCATTTTCCACCGCTGACCAAGAAAGGGTAAGGCTGCCGTCCTGCTTTTTTACGACTGCGGGAGTTTCAACCTGAGGCAGGGTGACTGCTTCTGCTTTTTCGTTAACGGAGGAAGGGGTTTCTTTTTGCGGCTGTGCAAAAACAGCAAAAGAAACTGTGATAATAATCAGGGCAATTGTTGCCGTGAACAGAAATTTTTTCAATATTTTCACCTGCAATGCTTATATACTGTTATCTATTATACACCCGACAGAGCAATCTATCAACACCAAATTTTATTTTCTTCTTGTGCAAAGTGCATAGTTTTGAAAGGTTATTTTATACTTGCAATTTTTTTGATAAATTGGTAAAATATAATGAGATTATATTGAACGGAGCTATATTATGAGCGCTCAGACAGTTTATTATAAGCCTACTTTTATGAATATACCTGAGGAAAAGCGACAGAAGATTCTTTCTGTTGCCGTGAATGAGTTTGCAAATCACGGATTTGACAATGCAAACATAAACACAATTGCCAAAAAAGCTCAGGTCAGCGTAGGCTCACTTTATAAATATTTTGACACAAAAACCGACCTTTTTATGACCAGTGTACACTACGGCATATCAAATCTTGAGGTTATTCTTGAATCTGTTGTCAACTCCGATGAGGATGTTATGGTACGCCTTGAAAGGCTCATACGCATTGCCATAGAGTATTCCCGCAGAAACAGTGTGCTTATCAAGCTTTACAATGTCTGCACGAGTGAGGGCAACAGAGAGCTGGCTGAAAAAATTGCCGAGGATATGGAGGCAATCACTGCTGAGGCCTATAAAAAAACTATTATACAGGGTCAGGTTGCAGGAGAAATAAGAACGGATATTGACCCGGGTATGGCATCCTTTTTGGTGGATAATCTTCTGATGAACATACAGTTCTCCTATGCCTGTGATTACTACTGTGAAAGATATAAAATCTATGCCGGCAACGACATTTTTGAAAAAGATGAATTTGCCATAGAAAATATACTTCGTTTTATTAAGGCTGCACTTAAAATGGATGCTGCCAATAAATAAAAAACTAAAATCCGGAAAGGAATGTAGAAAATATGAAATACGCACTTGCCTATGATATCGGTACCACCGGTGTTAAAACTTGTCTGTTTGAGATAGACAAGTCAATCAAACTTGTTGCTGATGCAATTGAAGGCTATGAACTTTATGTGCTGCCCGGCGGCGGTGCAGAGCAGGACCCCGACGAATGGTGGGCTGCTATGTGCAAAACAACAAAGGAGCTTTTCACAAAGACAGATATTACCCCCGATATGGTTGACGGCATATCCTTCTGCTCACAGGCTCAGGGTCTTGTTCTCGTTGATAAAGAGGGCAGACATGTAAGACGCGCTATGAGCTATATGGATCAGAGAGCAAGAGAAGAGCTTAAGGAGCTTATGGCTTACGGTCCTCAGATTGCAGGCGCGAACATTCCCAAGCTTCTTATTTCACTTCAGAAAACAGGTGCTGTTGCTGCAAGTGTTAAAGACCCTGTTTATAAATATAACTGGGTAAGAAAGAATGAGCCTGAGAATTTTGCAAGAGTACATAAATGGCTCGATGTTAAGGAAGCACTTATTGCAAGAATGACAGGCGAATTTGTTATGACAGAGGACTCGGCCTTCGGCACACTTCTTTTTGATATCAACAAAAAGTGCTGGAGTCCCCAGATTGCAAAGATGCTTAAGGTTGATATGAACCACCTTGCAAAGCTTATCAAATGCACAGATAAAGCAGGTGAGGTTACTGCAAAGGCTGCTGAGGAATTAGGCCTTAAGCCCGGTACTGCTGTTTACGGCGGCGGTATGGACGCTTCACTTATCGGTGTTGGTGCAGGCGCAACAAAGAATGGCGACACCCATGTTTATATGGGTACATCAGGTTGGGTTTCAACTGTTGTTGACAAGAGCATTGTTGACGCTTCAGCTATGATTGCTGCCATTGTAGGCGCTCAGCCCGGTCTTTACAACTACTTTGCAGAGCTTGAAACTGCAGGTAAGTGCCTTGAGTGGGTAAAGAATCACCTTGCCCTTGACGAAATCGGTATCTACCTCAAAAAGACCCACGTTGCAGAGGATATGGAAAGTGAATACACCAACCTTTATCAGTATCTTTCAAGTGTAATTGAAAAGGTGCCTGCAGGCTGTGACGGAGTTATCTTCACTCCCTGGCTTCACGGCAATCGCTGTCCCTTCGAGGACCCCAACTCAAGAGGTATGTTCTTCAATTTAAGCATTGAAACAGGCAAAAGCGAAATGATTCGTGCCGTTGTTGAAGGTGTTTGCATGCACCTGAGATGGATGCTTGAAACCCAGGATAAGAAAACAAAGACCTCCGACACTATCCGTTTTGTAGGCGGCGGTGCTCTCAATGACAGCACAAGCCAGATTCTTGCAGACTGCACAGGCAAAAATGTTGAGGTTGTTGCAAGCCCTCAGAATGTCGGTGCGGTAGGTGCTGCAGTTATGGTTGCAGTAGGTATCGGTGTTCTCGGCTCAACTGCTGATGCAGGTCAGCTTATCAAGCCGGAAAAGAGCTTCACACCCAACAAGGCAGATAAGCCCGTTTATGATAAAAACTTTGCTGCATACAAGGAAATCTACGGCGCAAACAAGAAGATTTTTAAAATGCTTAACTCAGACAGATAATTTTTAAAAAAACAACCCCTTGAGGTGATCAACATGAAGATAGGAAAAAAGCTTTTTTTAGGTACCGTAGGCGCTGCGGCGGCAGGGTACGGCATATGCACACTTATAGACGAGCTGCTTTTTAACAAACATCTCGTTATGCCGGCTGAGGTTGGTGCAAAGTTTTCGGGCTGTGATATGAGCCATCTGCGCGAGCTTCTTACCAATAATCTTAATTGGGTTGAAAATTACGGCTACGAGAAGCACTACATTATGTCTGACAGAGGCGAGGGCCTTGTAGGTTATCTTATGAAGGCTAAGGAGCCGAGCGATGTTTATGTTTTCGGCGCTCACGGCTACAGAAGCTACGGTAAAAAGGAATTCTGCGGCTTTGCTCAATATTATCTCAGCAGAGGTGTCAATGTTTTCTTCCCCGACCATATTGCTTCCGGTGAGAGTGAGGGTACTCATTGCGGCTTCGGTTATCACGAGAGAGAGGACTGTATGAAGTGGCTGAAATATATGACTGACCACTTCGGTAAGGATATAAAAATTATTCTTCACGGTGTATCTATGGGCAGTGCTACCGTATGTATGATGACGGGCAGAAACGACCTCCCCGAAAATGTTAAGTTCACTGTTGCAGATTGCGGCTTCACCACGGCAAAGGATTTATTCAAGTTCAAGATGGACGGTCTCGGTATTCCGGATATGGGTCTGTTAAAAGGCGTGAACCTTGCCAATAAGATTAACCACGGCTTTGACTTCAGAGATATTGCTCCGGTTGAGAGTGTTAAGAATGCTAAAGTGCCTATGCTTTTTGTTCACGGCAAGGAAGACAATCTTGTGCCTTCATATATGGCTAAGGAGCTTTTCGATAACTGCTCGGCACCTTACAGAGATATTCTTATTGTTGAGGGTGCGGACCATGCTCAGGCACATGTTGGCGGCAAGCAGGAATATGAAGATAAGCTTGATGAATTTATTGAGAAATTCGTAGGATAAAAAACTCCGTGTTTTTGATTACTTTTTCCACGGCAGGAAAAAGTAATGCTGCCCGGCGAGGGCAATAAAAAGATATTACAAAGCCTCCACCTGATTTAGTTTCAGGTGGAGGTAAATTTTATTTTTATCGATATGTGCTTCGCACTCGATATGCCTTACGGCTCGATATGCACCTGCGGTGCAAGAATGAATTGACCT
>JAZTYQ010000066.1:0-3537 GCA_045637065.1 Acutalibacteraceae bacterium | reverse complement strand
ATGATGACTCGCAAGAGAAGAAATAAAGTATTAAAGCTCGCTAAGGGCTACTATGGCTCAAAGCACAGCCTCTTCAAGACAGCTAAGCAGGCTGTTATGAAGTCAGGTAACTATGCATATATCGGCAGAAAGCAGAAGAAGAGAGATTTCCGTCGTCTTTGGATCACAAGAATCTCAGCTGCTTGCAAGGCTAACGGCATGAACTACTCAACATTCATGAACGGTCTCAAGAAGGCTGACATCAATCTCAACAGAAAGATGCTCTCAGAAATCGCTATCGCAGACCCCGCAGCATTCACAGCTCTCACAGAGAAGGCTAAGGCTGCTCTTTAATCAGAACATTGCGTCCGAGATTTTTTCTCGGGCGTATTTGTGTTTTTAAAGCATTATAGTACGGGGCGGTTTTTCGCCTTTTTACAGCCTTTTAAGCTGAATTTTAATTAGTGACCTATGATTAAATCGAATAAGTTTTGTCCCATTTAATGGTGGGTTACGGAAAGGAAAAACAATGATTTCAATTGATTCCGTCAGTAATGAAAGAATAAAGTCGGCAGTAAAAATTGCTTCATCAAACAAGACAAGAAAGCAGACCGGCATGTTCTTTTTAGAGGGACTTCGTCTTTGCCGTGACGCTGCAGTGACCGGCTATGAAATTGACAGCTTTTTTGTCAGCAGACGCGCCTACGAGAAGTTCACCGAGGATGCTGATTTCATAGCTTCTGCGGCAAAAAACAGTTTTATTGTCAGCGACCTTGTTGAGAATAAGCTGGGCGTTACACAGACCTCTCAGGGCTTTTATTGCCTTTGCAGAATAAGAGAAGATTTCACCGTGTCAGATATAGATGCGTCTGGCAAATATATTGCTCTTGAAAATATTCAGGACCCTGCAAATTTAGGTGCAGTTGCCCGTACCGCTGAGGCTCTCGGCATCAGCGGCATTATCGCCGAAGGGGGATGTGACATATATTCTCCCAAGGCTCAGAGGGCAGCTATGGGCTCCCTTCTTCGTTTGCCGGTTATCAGATGCGAAAGCCTTGCTGACACCCTCGGCTGCTTAGGTGAAAATGGTATGAAGCTTTATGCCACTACTCCTGACAGCAGTGCTGAAAAAATAACTGACAGTGATATGACAGGCGGTGTTGTTGCAGTTATCGGCAATGAAGCAAACGGTGTAAGTGATGAGGTTTTTTCACTGTGCCGTAAGGTGACAATTCCTATGCTCGGCAGAGCAGAATCACTTAACGCTTCAATGGCTGCAGCAATAACTATGTGGGAAATGATGCGCTGAGGTGGCTTATGGACGAAAGATTATATTGGCTGTGGCTTCAATATGTTATCACGCCCGGCGGCACGACAAGAGAGTTCGCAGACAAATACTCCTCGGCAAGAGCCTTTTATGAGGCGGGGGAGCAGGAGTGGAAAAAGTTCTTTTCAAGGCGTAAAAGCTGTTTTGAGCGCGCAAGGGAAAAGACCCCCGAAGACTTCACGGAAACTGTCAGCTTCTGTGATAAGCACTCCCTGAAAATAGTTACTCCCGAAAGCTCATGTTATCCCAAAAATTTGCTGAATATTGAGAATTATCCCTTGGTGCTTTTTGTCAGAGGTGACTGTGAGTGTCTTAATTCTGACATACCCTTTGGAGTAATCGGCAGCAGAACCCCCAGTGTTTACGGCGAAAAGGCTGCAAGAGAAATAACAGCAAGGCTAAGTAAAGGCAACGCCCTCATAGTCAGCGGCGGTGCATTGGGAATTGACAGTGTTGCACATAAGTCTGCTCTTGAGGCAGGCGGTAAAACTGTTCTCGTAATGGGCTGCGGACACGGTTACGACTATCTCAGAGAAAACGCTGACCTTCGTAAGGCGGTAACAAATCAGGGAGCTGTTATAAGTGAATATGCTCCCTTCAGCCCCGTGACACAGAATTCATTTCCCTTGAGAAATCGCATAATTTCAGGCATGTCCAAGGCTGTGGTTATAATCGAAGCTGCCGACAGAAGCGGTACCTTCAGCACGGCAAATCATGCTATAAAGCAGGGCAGAGAGCTTTTTGTACTCCCCGGTGATATCAACAGCGGCAATTTTGCCGGTTCAAATCAGCTTATAACCGAAGGCGCAATCCCTGTTTTTTCGGGTGAAGATGTGCTGAGAAAATGTAAGCTTTTTGGCGGTAAAAAGAAATCCAAAGGTGAAAAGACCGGATATGTCTTCAAAAACATTGATGTTATGTCAGAGGAAAGCAAAAAAATCAGAGCAAAAAGAACGAAGAAGACAGAAAAAACTGTAAGCGAAGAAAAAACTCAGGAAAAAATTGAAATTATTCCAAAAAATCTTCCTGAAGGTATTTCTAAAAATGCAGAGATAGTGTATAATATAATGTCCGACGGTATAAATGAGGTTGACGATATCAAAAGAAAGTCAGGTCTTGAGATAAGGCATGTGCTTGTGTCTCTCACTGAGCTTGAAATGCTGGGCTTCGTGACAAATATCGCGCCCAACCGTTACGGCATAATTTAAGATAAACTAAGAAAAGGTGAAATATATATGGCTAAACTTGTAATTGTGGAGTCACCCTCCAAAGCAAAAACCCTTAAAAATTACCTGGGTGCCTCCTATGTGATAATGGCTTCAAAGGGTCATGTCAGAGACCTGCCTGCGGCAAGACTTAGTGTAGATGTCAAAAATGACTTTGCACCTAAATACAGCATAGTAAAGGGAAAGGAAAAGCTCGTTAAAGAACTCAAGGACGCTGTAGCCGAAAGTGACGAAGTATTTCTCGCAACCGACCCTGACCGTGAGGGAGAAGCAATATCATGGCATCTTGCCGAAATCTTAGGTCTTGACCTTGATAAGGCAAACAGAGTAACATTCAACGAAATCACCAAAACAGGTGTTAAAAACGGTATGGCTGCACCGAGAAAGGTTGACATTGACCTTGTTAACGCTCAGCAGGCAAGACGTATTCTTGACAGACTTGTGGGCTATAAGCTCAGTCCTTTTGTGTCACAGAAAATCAGAAGAGGTCTCTCAGCCGGCAGAGTACAGAGCGTTGCCGTGAGAATGATTGTTGACAGAGAAAACGAAATAAGAGCTTTCAACCCCGAAGAGTACTGGAGCCTTGATGCAAAGTTCCAGCTTCCCGACCGCAAGGTGTTCACTGCAGAGTTTTACGGTGACGAAACAGGCAAGGTTGAGCTGGGTAGCGAGGAGCAGACCGACAGCTATATAAAGCGTCTCGAAGGGGCAACCTACTGCATCAGTTCACTTAAAAACGGCACAAGAAAAAAGAATCCCGCGCCTCCCTTTATCACATCAACTCTTCAGCAGGACGCTGCAAGAAAGCTTGGCATGAGACCTGAGCGTACAATGAAGGTGGCTCAGGAGCTTTATGAGGGTGTTTCAATTCCCGGTTACGGCTCAATCGGTCTTATCACATATATGAGAACTGACTCACTGCGTATCTCCGAGGAGGCAAGAGCGGCAGGTAACGATTTTATCAGAGAAAATTACGGTGAAAAATACCTTCCCGACCAGCCCAGA
>JAZTYQ010000065.1:0-7248 GCA_045637065.1 Acutalibacteraceae bacterium | reverse complement strand
GATGCTGCCGAAAAAGCAAAGATTGAGCTTTCCAGCGTAACAACATCTTCCATCAGCCTTCCCTTCATTACTGCTGATGCAACAGGACCCAAGCACCTTGAAACAACTCTTACAAGAGCTAAGTTCAACGAGCTCACAGCAGACCTTGTTGAAGCTACAATGGGTCCCGTGCGTCAGGCTATGGCAGACTCAGGCCTCAACGCTTCAGAAATCGACAAGGTACTTATGGTAGGCGGTTCATCAAGAATTCCTGCAGTAAGTGATGCTATCAAGAAGTATATCGGCAAGGAACCCTTCAAGGGCATTAACCCCGACGAATGTGTTGCTATCGGCGCAGCTCTTCAGGGCGGTGTTCTCGGCGGCGACGTTAAGGGCCTTCTCCTTCTCGACGTTACACCTCTTTCACTTGGTATCGAAACAATGGGCGGTATCAACACAAAGGTAATCGAAAGAAACACAACTATCCCCACAAAGAAGAGCCAGATTTTCTCAACTGCAGTTGACAATCAGCCTTCAGTAGAAGTACATGTACTTCAGGGCGAAAGAGAATTTGCAAAAGACAACAAGACTCTCGGCGTATTCAGCCTTGACGGTATTATGCCTGCACGCCGCGGTGTACCTCAGATTGAGGTAACCTTCGACATTGACGCAAACGGTATCGTACACGTAAGTGCTAAGGATCTCGGCACAGGTAAGGAGCAGTCAATTTCAATCACATCCTCAACAAATATGTCAAAAGAAGACATTGAAAAGGCTGTAAGAGAAGCAGAACAGTTTGCCCAGGAAGATAAGAAGCGCAGAGAAGATGTTGACACAAGAAACGAAGCAGATCAGATGGTTTATCAGTGTGAAAAGATTCTTTCAGAAGAAGGCGCTCAGAACCTTCCTGAAGAAGATAAGGCAGAAATTCAGTCAAAGATTGATGCTCTCAAGAATGCACTTCAGGGTGAAGACATCAACCTTATCAAGAACGAGAAGGAAGCTCTCACTCAGGCATTCTACAAAATCAGCGAAAAGCTTTATCAGCAGACTCAGGGCGCACAGCAGGCAGGCGGCTTCAACCCCAATGATTTTGCAGGCGCTCAGGGCGGTTATGCAGACCCCGGCGCAGGTGCAGACGGCTATTCAGATGCAGGCTACACCGATGCAAACTTCACAGATGCTAACTAATTGACTTTTTGGAGCTGTCTTAACGGCAGCTCCAGATTGTGCGTTGAGAGGAATATATTAAATGGCAGAAAATAAACGCGATTACTATGAAGTCTTAGGTGTCAATAAAGGCGCTTCAGACGATGAAATAAAAAAGGCTTACCGCAAGCTCGCAAAGCAGTATCACCCTGACCTCAATCCGGGCGACGCAACAGCTGAGGCTAAGTTTAAAGAGGCGAACGAGGCATACGAGGTGCTCTCCGATGCTGATAAGAAGGCTCGCTATGATCAATACGGTCATGCAGGTGTTGACCCCAACTTCGGTGCAGGTGGCTTCGGTGGCGGCTTCGGCGGTTTCGGTGATGCTTTCGACCTTGGCGATATCCTTGGCAGTATGTTTGGCGGCGGCTTCGGCGGTGGCTTTGGTGGCAGCAGACAGCAGAATCCCAATGCTCCCAGAAAGGGCGCAACCATACAGACTAATGTCACCATCTCTTTTGAAGAGGCTGCAAAGGGCTGCAAGAAGACAGTTAATGTTGAAAGAAGTGAAGTTTGCGCAGAGTGCGGCGGTAACGGCTGTGCAAAGGGTACGTCACCCGAAACCTGTAAGACCTGCGGCGGCAGAGGTCAGGTGAATGTTCAGCAAAGAACACCCTTTGGTGTTATGAGTACATCAAGACAGTGCAGTGACTGCGGCGGCAAGGGCAAGACTATTAAGAATCCCTGCGGCAACTGCAGAGGCACAGGCTTCGTAAGAAAAAGACAGACAGCAGAAATTGACATTCCTGCAGGTATAGATGACAGACAGACCCTCAATGTCAGAGGCGGCGGCAATCCCGGTGTCAACGGCGGACCCAAGGGTGACCTTCGTGTCAATGTGAATGTAAGACCCCATCCCTTCTTTGAGCGTGACGGATTTGACGTTTGGTGTGAGGTTGCAGTGACCTACGCGCAGGCAGCTATGGGTGACACGCTTTACATTCCCACTCTTGACGGCAAGGTTAAATATGAGCTTCCCGCAGGCACACAGCCCGGTGAGGTTTTCCGCTTCAGAGGCAGAGGTATTCAGCAGCTTTCCTCACGAAGTAAGGGTGATCAGTTTGTCAAAATTATTGTTGAGGTACCGAAAAATCTTTCACAGAAACAGAAAGACCTCCTCAGAAATTTTGACAGTACTCTGACAAATAAGCCCAAAAACAATATCCCTGATGGCAATATTGTGGGAGAGGAAAAGAAAAAGTCTTCTTTCTTCGATAAGTTTAAATAAAAAGTAACGGTTGTGTATTGCGATATTAGCTTTATGCAACCGTTTTATCTTATTAGCTATTGTCAAATTCGTCAAAATGTGATAAAATATAACATATTATGAGGGGAGGCGGTAAAGTGGCTCAGAATGATAAACTTAATATTTTAAGACAGAAGGCTATGAATCTTCCGCTTACTCCCGGTGTTTATATAATGAAGGATAAATCCAATAAAATCATATATATCGGCAAGGCAAAGAAGCTGAAAAACAGAGTAAGCCAATATTTCGGTTCACAGAATAAGCACGCTGCCAAGGTGCGTAAAATGGTTGAAAATGTGAGTGATTTTGACTATATACTCACTGATAGTGAGTTTGAGGCTCTTGTGCTGGAATGCAGTCTGATAAAACAGAATATGCCAAAATATAACATCCTTCTCAAGGATGACAAGGGCTACAGCTATATTAAAATTACTCCCAACCCTTGGGGCGGAATTTCAGCCTGTTTCAGAAAAGACGATGACACGGCAGAGTACTTAGGGCCTTATATGGGCAATTACAGTGTTACAAATGTGGTTGAGCAAGCCTCAGAGATTTTCAGACTTCCCACCTGCAACAAGGTGTTTCCGAAAAATATCAACCGTAACGGCAGACCATGTCTGAACTATTTTATTCATAAATGCTCGGCACCTTGTGCGGGGAAAATCAGTCAGAGGGACTATGAAGAAAATCTTCTCGGTGCTGTGGATTTCATAAAAGGCGGCAGTGCTGAAACTGTGAAAAAGCTGCAGAATGAAATGGAGGCAGCCGCCGAAAATTTAGAATTTGAGAAGGCTGCCCGCATCCGTGACAAAATCAAAGCCATTGAACGCATTGCCGCAAGACAAAAGGTTGTGGTGGAGGGCAGTGTTGAGGAAGATGTTTTCGCAATAGCTCAGCGTGGCAATAAGGCATGTCTTGCAGTGCTTTGTTTCAGAGAGGGTATGCTTGTCAATACGGAGCATTTCATTATCGACTATTCCGAAAATCTTGCAGATACACGCTATGAACTGATAACCTCTTACTACTCCACCGGTAGACAGATACCGCCTCTTATAGTGGTTGACGGTGATGTGACAGATAAGGAGCTTGTTGAGGAATACTTGACGAAAGAGAGAGGCAAGAAGTCAGTTATTCTCAAGCCTCAGCGTGGCGAAAAGGTACGCGTTATGGAAATGTGCCTTCAGAACGCCGCCCAGAAGCTCGGCGAAAGCCTTGGCAGAAAGGGCAGAGAAACTGCAATACTTGATGAATTGCAAAAAATGCTTGGTCTGTCTAAAACGCCTGAATATATTGAATCTTACGATATATCCCACACGGCGGGCAGTGATAATGTGGCAGGTATGGTAGTGTTTAAAAATGCCCAACCACTTCGCAGTGCATACAGACGCTTTGCAATCAAGGGCTTTGACGGTCAGGACGATTACGGCTCAATGAGGGAAGTGATTTCACGAAGACTTAACAGATTCGTTGAACAGCAGGAAACAGGTGAGGGCTTCGGCAGACTACCCGACCTTATTCTTCTTGACGGCGGTCAGGGTCAGGTTAATGCGGTCAAGCCTATAGTCGAAGCTTTCGGTCTTGATATACCTGTATTCGGTATGGTTAAAGACTCAAAGCACCGCACGAGAGCAATAGCCTCAGACGGCGGAGAAATCAGCATAACCTCAGGCAGGGGAGTGTTCACTCTTGTGTCAACCATTCAGGAGGAGGTTCACCGATTTGCTATTTCATATCACAAGCAGAAACACACAAAAAATACGGTGCATACAAGTCTTACAAAAATTGAAGGTATAGGCCAAAAGAAGGCAACTGTCTTGTTACTTAATTTCAGAACCCTTGCAAAAATCAAGAGCGCAACGCCTGAAGAGCTTGCATCGGTAAAAGGTATAACAAAAAAAGATGCTCAGAATATTTATGAGTACTATAAAAACAGATAAGGATGTGAAACTTATGACAGTAGCAGAAAGCTTGAAAAAAATCAGAATTGCACACAATCTCACACAGCAGGAAGTCGCAAGTGTACTTGGATTAGACAGAACAGCCTACACGCAGTATGAAATAGGTAAAACAAAACCCACCATTGAAACTTTAAAAAAGCTTTCTAACATGTATAATGCAACTATCGGATATATTGTCGGTACAGAGAAGGAAAATCACCCCGAAAGGCTGAAGAGTGCAGGTTTTGTTTCTGAAGATAATCCGGATCCTATTGCATTGCTTTCCAAAGATGAACGAAAGCTTCTTCTTTCTTACAGAGTTTTATCCGAAAAGAACAAGGAAAAAATCAGAAAAGAAATGAAACAGGTGCTTAGTGAAGAAAACGAATGATTATTTAAAAAGCTCTTGACAAAATAAGGTATAGAATATATACTTTAATTACCAAATTTAAGGAGGCAAATAATTATGAAAAAGATTATTGCATTATTACTCACACTCATTATGACATTCTCACTCGCATCAGTTGCTTTTGCAGCAGAGGGTGAAGTTGCTCCCGAAGCTCCCGAAGCAGAAGGCAGCGTAGTTGACAAAGCTGAAGAACTTCTCGGCGAGTACAGCTGGATTCTTGACCTTCCCGCAAGCAGCCTTAAGCCCGCTCTTAAGATTGCAAAGATTGCTCTTAAGTTCCTCAAGGTTTATGTAAAGATCTGCAACGCTTTCGGTCTTGATCCCCTTGAAACAGGTAAGTTCCTCTTCGATTTCGTAGGCGGTATTATTGAAGACAACAAGGATAAGCTCCCCGAAATCACAGTTCCCGCACTTGCATAAAATTGCAAAACATCAAAGGCTCTCGAAAGAGAGCCTTTATTTTTCGCTTTTCCTATTGCTCAAAATATTCTTTTATGCTATAATATATTGATTTTATTTCACTCACGTTATTTAGAGGTGAACTATGGCTAAGAAAAAAGAAAATATAAGAAACTTTTCTATCATCGCTCATATCGACCACGGCAAGTCAACTCTTGCCGACAGACTGCTTGAAATCACCGATTCAGTTGCAAAGCGTGATATGTCTGCTCAGATTCTTGACGATATGGACCTTGAAAGAGAAAGAGGTATAACCATAAAGGCTCACGCCGTAAAGCTGGACTATAAGGCAAAAGACGGCGAAACCTATGAGCTTAATCTTATTGATACTCCGGGTCACGTTGACTTTAACTATGAGGTGTCCCGTTCTCTTGCAGCCTGTGAAGGTGCTATACTTATTATTGATGCCTCTCAGGGCATTGAGGCGCAGACCCTTGCTAATACCTATCTCGCTCTTGACCACGACCTTGAGCTTGTGCCTGTAATAAACAAGATTGACCTGCCTGCCGCAGAGCCTGACAGGGTTGCTGCCGAGGTTGAGGAAATCATTGGTCTTGACTGCAGTGAAGCTCCGAGAGTTTCAGCTAAAACAGGTGAAAATGTTTCCGAGGTTCTTGAAAAAATAGTTGCAGATATTCCTGCACCCTCTGATGCTGAGGATAATGCACCTCTCAAGGCGCTGATTTTCGACTCTGTTTATGATAATTACAAGGGTGTTATAGTTTATGTCCGTGTTATACAGGGTACCCTTAAAGCAGGCGAAACAATGAAAATGATGGCAACGGGCGCAGAATTCAATGTTGTTGAAGTGGGCTATATGCGCGCAACAGGTCTTGAACCCTGCAAAGAGCTTTCTGCAGGTGAGGTTGGCTACATAACCGCTTCAATCAAAACAGTCCGTGATGCCAAGGTTGGTGACACCGTAACAAAGCTGCAGAATATGGCTTCAGAGCCTCTGCCCGGTTACAGAAAGGTTAACCCTATGGTTTATTGCGGTGTGTATCCTGCCGACGGTGCCGATTATGAAGCACTCAGAGAGTCACTTGAGAAATTACAGCTTAACGATGCTTCACTTTCCTATGAGCCTGAAACATCAGGTGCCCTCGGCTTTGGTTTTCGTTGTGGCTTCCTCGGTCTTCTTCACCTTGAAATTATTCAGGAAAGACTTGAAAGAGAATATAATCTCGATCTTGTTACAACTGTACCTTCAGTTGTTTATAAAATTCATATGAATGACGGCAGTGTTGTAGAAATCGATAACCCAACACATTATCCCGACCCTGCGCATATTGATTTCTGTGAGGAGCCTATAACAAATGCTCATATCTATGCTCCTTCAGATTATGTAGGTGCAATTATGGATCTTTGTCAGGACAGACGAGGCACATTCAAGGATATGAAATATATCACCACAGACCGTGTTGATATTCACTATGAGCTTCCTCTCAATGAAATTATCTATGACTTTTTTGATGCTCTCAAGTCACGCACAAGAGGTTATGCCTCCTTTGACTATGAGATTTTCGAATACAGACGCTCAAGCCTTCAGAAGGTTGACGTGCTTCTCAACGGCGATATAATCGATGCTCTGAGCTTTATTATTCACTCAGAAAAGGCTCAGTCAAGAGCGAGAAAAATTGCCGAAAAGCTGAAAATGCATATTCCCAGACAGATGTTTGAAATTCCCATTCAGGTGGCAATAGGCTCAAAGGTTATTGCCCGTGAAACCGTCAAGGCTATGCGTAAAGACGTTCTTGCCAAGTGTTACGGCGGTGACATCACACGAAAGAAAAAGCTTCTTGAAAAACAGAAGGAAGGTAAAAAACGTATGCGTCAGTTCGGTACCGTTGAAGTGCCTCAGGAGGCATTTATGGCAGTACTCAAGCTTGACGACGATAACTAAAAATATGACAGGAATATATATACACATACCTTTTTGCATAAGAAAATGTCCTTACTGTGATTTCTATTCCTTCAGCGCAGAAGAAAAAGATAAGGACAGCTATTTA
>JAZTYQ010000064.1:0-22326 GCA_045637065.1 Acutalibacteraceae bacterium | reverse complement strand
TTCAGATGCTGCTTATGCTGCTCTTGTTGAAATTGCTGTTTCACACAAGGCTGAAATCGCTGAAAATAAGATCTTCGTTGGTCTTGTTCAGGGTCGTCTTGCAAAGCAGATCAAGGAAGTTTGTCTTCTTGAACAGACATTCGTTCGTTCAGATCTCTTCGACGGCGATGTTAACGGCTATGTAAATTCAGTAGCTAAGGAACTCGGCGCTGACATCAAGGTTAAGAGCTTTGTTCGTTTCGCTAAGGGCGAAGGTATTGAAAAGAAGGTTGACGATTTCGCAGCTGAAATCGCTTCAATGGTTAAATAAGTTTGTACCCATTAAATCCTCCTCAATTTTGGGGAGGATTTTTTAATAAAGTTATAAATATGCATAATTCTCTTGACAAATATGCATTTTAGTATATAATAATTCCGTAATATGCATAATTATTGCATAAATATCCCTAAGGAAGGTCTCTTAATGAATAAAATCAAAGTCTTTATAGACGGTCAGGCAGGCACAACGGGTCTGCAATTAAAAAGCAAATTAGTAAATCACCCCGGTGTGACTTTATTGGAAATAGATGATGATAAGCGCAAGGACATTGCCGAAAGACAGCGACTTATGAATGAAAGTGATGTTGTTTTTCTCTGCCTTCCCGATGGGGCGGCTATAGAGGCAGTGAAGCTCGTTACCAATCCCGACACGGTAATAATTGATGCAAGCACAGCACACCGCACCGCTGACGGTTGGACCTACGGATTCCCCGAACTTTCAGATGCTCACTTCAATGCAATAAAAAATGCTAAGCGAATAGCCAATCCCGGCTGCCATGCAACAGGCTTCATTTCTATTGTCTATCCTTTAGTGAGTGCAGGAATTATGCCTTCATCTTACCCTGTAACTGCTCACAGCATAACAGGTTACAGTGGCGGCGGAAACAAAATGATTGCCGACTACGAAGACCCCGACAGAGAGGAAGAGCTTTCATCTCCAAGACAGTACGGTCTTTCACAGACCCACAAGCATCTGCCTGAAATGAAAAAGGTTACGGGTCTTGACACCGAGCCTGTTTTCAATCCCATAGTCAGTGACTATTATTGCGGTATGGCTGTGAGTGTACCTATTTACACTAAACTTCTCAATAAGCAAATTAGCGCCGAGGAGCTTTACACATTCTTCAGCGATTATTATAAAAACAGTGAATTCATCACAGTACATAAAGCGCCCGAAAGCGGTTTCCTTTCACCTATGGGACTTGAAGGCACAAACAAAATGGAAATTCACATTTGCGGAAATGCCGACAGGGTTACAATTACATCCGTTTTTGATAATCTGGGAAAGGGTGCATCATCTGCAGCAATTGAAAATATGAATATAGCTATGGGTTTTCCAATCACCACAGCACTGTGAGAAAGAAGGTTATCTATGTTTAAATATATTGATGGCGGTGTTACTGCTGCAAAAGGCTTCAAGGCTTCGGGCATCCACTGCGGAATAAGAAAGAATCAGATAAAAAAAGATCTGGCAATGATAGTCAGTGATGTCAAGTGCAGTGCTGCGGCAGTCTATACACAAAATAAGGTTTACGGCGCTCCGATAACCGTAACAAGAAATAACATTGCAAACGGTGTGGCTCAGGCTGTTATCGTCAACAGCGGTAACGCCAACACATGCAATGCAGACGGCGTAGAAAAAGCTGAAATGATGTGCGATATTGCGGCAAAGGCGCTTGGCGTTGACAGTGGGGATGTTATTGTT
Organism: Acutalibacteraceae bacterium; assembly: GCA_045637065.1. Taxonomy (GTDB): domain Bacteria; phylum Bacillota; class Clostridia; order Oscillospirales; family Acutalibacteraceae; genus UBA6857. The sequence goes on along the minus strand of JAZTYQ010000064.1, from coordinate 20,582 downwards.
GCTTCAACGGGTGTTATTGGTATGACGCTTGATGTCACTCCCATTGCTGAAGGCGCTCCCAAACTTGCTTCTCAGATGAGCGCAGACGGCGGACATGACTGTGCTGAAGCCATTATGACAACTGATACCCTGCCCAAGGAGGTTGCCGTTGAAATGGAAATCGGCGGCAAAACAGTTACTCTCGGAGCCTGCTGTAAAGGTTCGGGCATGATTCATCCCAACATGGCAACAATGCTTTGCTTTATGACAACGGACTGTAATATTTCATCTGCCTTTCTTCAGAAGGCTCTGAGTGCCGTTGTTAAAGATACATTCAATATGATAAGCGTTGACGGCGACACCTCAACAAACGATATGGTCTGCATTATGGCAAACGGCAAGGCAGACAACGCCCTTATCGACAGTGACAGTGCTGATTTCAAAACCTTCAAAGAGGCACTTATGGCTGTTTCAGTTAAGCTTTCACGCCTTATTGCAGGTGACGGCGAGGGCGCTCAGCGACTTCTTGAGTGTACCGTTAAGAATGCTCCTGATGAGGAAACTGCAAAGAAAATTGCCAAGAGCATAATCTGCTCGTCACTTGTTAAAACTGCAATGTTCGGTGCTGATGCTAACTGGGGCAGAATCCTCTGTGCTATCGGTTACACAGAAGGTGACTTCAAGGTTGACACCATTGAGGTTTCACTTTCCTCCTGCAAGGGTACTGTTAAAGTCTGCGAAAAGGGTGCAGGTATTCCTTTCAGCGAAGAAAAAGCCAAGGAGATTCTTCTTGAAAGTGAAATCACACTTGATATTGATATGGCTCAGGGCGAATACTCAGCTACAGCCTGGGGCTGTGACCTGACCTATGATTATGTTAAAATCAACGGTGACTACCGCACATAAGAGGTGAAGACAATGTCAGAAAAAATTTCGGCAGCGCTCAAGGCTCAGATTTTAACTGATGCCCTGCCTTACATACAGAAATACTACGGCAAAACCGTTGTTGTTAAATACGGCGGAAATGCAATGATTAATCCGGAGCTTAAATACGCCGTTATGAGTGATATCATTCTGCTTTCACTTGTTGGCATCAAGGTTGTTCTGGTCCACGGCGGCGGTCCTGAAATCAGTGCAATGCTCAAAAAATTAGGCATAGAATCCAAATTTGTCAACGGTCTTCGTTACACCGATAAGGACACTGCCGAGGTGGTGCAGATGGTGCTTTCAGGCAAAACAAATAAAGACCTTGTGTCACTTATTGAAACCGAAGGCGGCAAGGCTGTAGGTCTTTGCGGTATCGACGGTGCAATGATTAAGTGTGTCAAAAAAGAGGGTGACGGCTTTGATTACGGCTTTGTGGGTGAAATTACAGAAGTTGACCCTGCACCTATTGAAAAGGTACTTGAAGAAAGCTATATCCCCGTTATTGCAACTGTGGGTATTGACGCTGAGGGCCAGGTTTATAACATCAATGCAGACACTGCTGCGGCAGAAATTGCTGCTGCTCTGGGTGCCGAAAATATCATTACACTTACGGATATTCCGGGCCTTCTTCGCGATGTAAATGACCCCGAATCACTTATACCCGAAATCAAGGCAGACGAGGTAAAATCTCTTATTGGCAGCGGTATTATTTCAGGCGGTATGATTCCAAAAATGCTTTCCTGCGAAAAGGCAGTACGCTCAGGCGTTAAGAAGGCAGTTATGATAGATGGTAGAGTACCCCACTCAATTTTAATTGAAATGTTCTCTAAAGAGGGTATCGGTACCCTTATGAAAATGTGAGGCTGAATTATGAGTAATTTTGATATAATTAAAGAAAAAGACCAAAGCTACGTTGCCAACACCTACGGCAGATTTCCCGTTGCAATAAAAGAGGGCAAGGGCGCTCTTTGTAAAGACTTTGACGGAAAGGAATATGTTGACTTTTCAAGCGGTATCGGCGTAAACTGTCTTGGTTTTTGTGATGACGGCTGGGTGAGTGCTGTTACAAAACAGCTGGGTACTCTGCAGCACATTTCTAACCTTTATTACACTGAGCCTTGTGCAAATGCAGCCAAGATACTCTGTGAAAGAACGGGAATGAAAAAGGTTTTCTTCTCAAACAGCGGTGCAGAAAGCAATGAGGGCGCAATAAAGTGTGCAAGAAAGTATTCTCTTGAAAAGTACGGCGAAGGAAGGAACAAGGTTATCACCCTTATCAATTCATTCCACGGCAGAACCGTAACCACTCTTGCTGCAACGGGTCAGGATGTGTTCCACAAGCATTTCTTCCCCTTCACAGAGGGATTTGAGTTTGTGCCGGCAAATGACATCGAAACTCTCAAAAATGCTCTTGACGGCACGGTGTGCGGCATTATGATGGAGCTTATTCAGGGCGAGGGTGGTGTTATGCCTCTTGACAAGACCTTTGTAAAAGAAGTAGAAGCACTTTGCAAGGAAAATGATATTCTTCTTATTATCGACGAGGTGCAGACAGGTGTAGGCAGAACAGGCAAGCTTTTCTGCTTCCAGAACTACGATATTACTCCCGATATAGTTACAACTGCAAAGGGTATTGGCGGCGGTCTTCCTCTTGGCTGTGTGATGTTTGGTGAAAAGACAGAAACTGTCTTTGGCCCGAGCGACCACGCAACAACCTTCGGCGGCAATCCTGTTGCAACAGCAGGTGCGGAGTATATCCTCACCACTATGGATGAAGCTTTCCTCAGTGAAGTGACAGCAAAAGGGGAGTATATGAGGGCAAAAATCCTCACAATGCCCCATGTTGAAGGCATCGACGGCTTAGGCCTTATGATGGGTATTCGCCTGACTGACGGGATAAAGAGTGCCGATGTAGTTAAAAAGGCAATAGAATACGGTGCACTTATTCTTACTGCCAAGGCAAAGGTAAGACTTCTTCCACCTCTTAATATCACTTATGATGAGATAGATAGAGGTCTTGAGGCACTGGAAAAGGCACTCAGCAAAATGTAAAAATTATATTTTAAAGGAAGATAATTATGGCAAAAGGTATTATCTACGTAATGACAACTGTTGTTCCTGGATTAGTAAAAATAGGAAAAACTGGAACTCAAAATTTCGAATCACGTATGTATCATCTTGAAAGAAACGGATATTTTAATGTTGTCGGTCTAAAAAGAGAATTTGCTATTGAAGTAGACCAATACGATGAAAAAGAAGTTTTGGTTGATGAGCTTTTTAGCAAGAGTAGAGTTGAAAATTCTGAATTGTTTGCTGTTGATGTTGATCTTGTAGTACAGCTGTTAGCCTCATTTGAAGGAAAACAAGTTTATCCTACTATCATCTCTAAAGATGAAGTGTTTTCTGTTGCAAGTGCTGAACATCAAGATAAAGCCGATAGAGCTTTAATTCCCGATGGTGATTACTTCCTTGATAGAACTGTAAAAGATTTTGGAAATATTAGTGCGACAATGCGTGTTAGAGATGGCATTTTTACGGTCTTGAAGGGTTGTAAATGCTTGCCTGTTAAGGGTGATTGGGCCCCTGAAGCAAGAAGAGATGCACAGATTAAGGATAATATTCTTTTACAAGATGTAAGTACAAGCTCACCATCAACTGCTGGTTGGATAGTTTTGGGCTTCGCTAACAATGGTTGGCACACTTGGAAGGATAAGAACGGAAATCTTATTGATACATATCGTAAGAAATAATGCGAATAATCGTGAAAATATTAAGACCTGCAGGGGACTCCCTTGCAGGTCTGTTTTTGTGTTATAGATTTATTTATTACTATTGATAAACTCCACAATCTCATCCTTTGTCTGCAGACCCACAAGTCTGCCTTTCTCTTCGCCACCGATGAAGAGAATAAGACAGGGAATTGTCATAACGCCCATAAGCATAGCGTAATCTGCTGCTTCATCGCAGTTGAGCTTGCAGATTTTAACTTCACCGTCAAGCTCGTCGGCAAGCTCTTCAATTGTGGGACCTAACATCTGACAGGGACCGCACCAGGGCGCCCAGAAGTCAACGAGTACCGGTACATTTTTTTCTTCATTTACTTCACTGTGGAAGTTTTCGCTTGTAAGTTCAATATATGACATGGTTTTTGTCCTCCTTAGTGTTATATTTAAATTTGTTAATGTCATAATATCACATATTCTGTGCTTTTTCAAGGCATAAAATTCAATTAAGTCCCGATATTTACTCTGTAAATTTATCTTTTCACTTGATTTTTCCACATAAATAGTGTAAATTATAAGTATTGTGGAAAACTTTGCTTGTTTATACTACATTTTGTGTAACTAAATCAATATGATATATAATAAATTTGAAAGGATTCGTATTTATTATGGCTAAGAAACCCGGATATTCAAATGAAGATATCGAAATGCTTGAAGGCGCCGACAGGGTAAGAAAAAGACCTGCCGTAATTTTCGGCTCAAACGGTATAGAGGGCTGTGAACACTCTGTTTTTGAAATTCTCTCAAACTCTATCGACGAGGCAAGAGAGGGTCACGGTGATAAAATTGTTGTAACAAGATATACTGACGGCAGTGTTGAAATTCAGGACTTCGGTCGTGGCATCCCCGTAGGATATAATGAGAAATATGACCGCTATAACTGGGAGCTTATTTTCTGCGAAATGTATGCAGGCGGTAAGTATAAAACCAACTCAGGCGGCAGCTATGAATATTCTCTCGGTCTTAACGGTCTCGGTCTTTGTGCAACACAGTTTGCCAGTGAATATATGGACGCCGAAATTAAAACCGGCGGTGAAAGACATACTCTTCACTTTGAAAAAGGTGTCAACATCGGAGGTCTTCAGAGTGAACCCTACGCTAAAAAAGACACAGGTACCCGTATAAAATGGAAGCCTGATATTGAGGTTTTCACCGACATAGACATCAGCCTTGATTATTATCAGAACATTATGATGCGTCAGGCTATTGTTAATCCGAAAGTACGCTTTGAGCTGAAAAATCAGGTCAAGGGCGGCTTTGAAACCTTTGTCTATTACTACGAAAACGGAATCAGCGACTATGTTAAGGAAATCGCAGGGGAGGATGCTCTCACATCTGTTCAGTATTGGCAGACAGAGCGCAGCGGTAAAGACCGTCCCGACCTGCCCGAATATAAAGTCAAGCTCAATATTGCTCTGACCTTCTCAAATAAAAGTCAGCTTATTGAGTACTATCACAACTCCAGCTTTCTTGAGTTCGGCGGTTCCCCCGATAACGCTGTTAAAAATGCAATGGTGGCTCAGATTGATGCTTATCTCAAGAGTTCAGGTAAGTATACAAAGAGCGATACTAAAATTAAATTCCAGGATGTTGCCGACTGTCTGATTCTTGTTTCGTCATCATTCTCAACGGAGACTTCATATCTTAATCAGACAAAGAAGGCAATTACAAACAAATTCATTCAGGAAGCAATGACAGAGTTTATCCGTCATCAGCTTGAAATATACTTCATCGAAAACAAACTCGAGGCCGACAAAATTGCCGATCAGGTGCTTATCAATATGCGCAGCCGTGTTAAGGCTGAGGCTGCAAGAGTAAACATCAAAAAGACCCTGGCTTCATCAAATGATATGGCAAACAGAGTTCAGAAGTTTGTTGACTGCAGAAGCAAGGATATTGACCGCAGAGAGCTTTTCATAGTGGAAGGTGACTCAGCTCTGGGTGCCTGCAAACAGGCGCGAGATTCGGAATTTCAGGCTGTTATACCCGTACGCGGTAAGATCCTCAACTGCCTTAAGTCCGAATATGAAAAGATATTCAAGAGTGAGATTATAACCGACCTGCTGAAAGTTCTCGGCTGCGGTGTGGAAGTCCACGCCAAGGGAATGAAAAATATGTCCACCTTCTCTATGGACAACCTTCGTTGGAGTAAAATTATTATCTGTACCGACGCCGACGTTGACGGTTATCAGATACGCACTCTTATACTTACTATGATTTACCGTCTTGTGCCTACTCTCATAAGAGAGGGCAAGGTGTTTATTGCAGAATCACCTCTTTATGAAATTACAAGCGGAAACGAAACCTGGTTCGCTTATACCGAAAAAGAAAAGGCAGATGCCCTTGAAGCAATCGGCAATAAGAAGTACTCAATTCAGCGCTCAAAGGGTCTTGGTGAAAACGATGCAGATATGATGAACCTGACAACAATGAACCCTGCAACGAGACGACTTATCAAAATTGACCCTGCCGAGGCATCGCTTATGGCTGAAAAATTTGAACTTTTTGAAGGTAATAACCTTGCTGGAAGAAAAGATTTTATCGAGAAATACGGTCATTTGTATATAGATATGACAGATGTAAGTTAAGGAAAGGAGGAAACAGTTTATGGCAAAAAAGAAAACCGCAAAAAAGAAAGACGAAAACGAAAATCTTCTCGAAAATACCCACATACTCGGTGCAGGTGAAATTATTGAGCAACGAGTTACGGATACGCTTGAAATTAACTTTATGCCCTATGCTATGAGTGTTATCCTTTCCCGTGCTATTCCTGAAATTGACGGCTTCAAGCCCTCACACAGAAAGCTCCTTTACACTATGTATAAGATGGGACTTCTTACAGGCGGCAGAACAAAGTCAGCCAACATCGTCGGCCAGACAATGCGCCTTAACCCTCACGGTGATGCTGTCATATATGAAACTATGGTGCGTCTTTCACGCGGTAATGAGGCACTGCTTAATCCCTATGTTGATTCAAAGGGTAACTTCGGTAAGGCATATTCAAGAGATATGCACTACGCTGCTGCAAGATATACCGAAGCAAAGCTTGACAGCATCTGCAATGAGCTTTTCAGAGATATAGACAAAAACACAACAGATTTTGTTGATAACTACGACAGCACAATGAAGGAGCCTTCACTGCTTCCTGTTACTTTCCCGTCAATTCTTGCCAATACAAACCTCGGCATCGCCGTTGGTATGGCAAGCAGTATCTGCTCATTTAATCTCAAGGAGCTTTGCGAAACAACTATTGAGCTTATTAAAAACAAAGAGCATGACTGTCTTACAACTATGCCGGCTCCCGACTTTATCGGTGGTGGTCAGATTCTTTATGACAGAGATGCTATGGCTGAGGTGTACCGTTCAGGTCGCGGTAATATCAGAGTAAGATCAAAATATGCCTACGATAAGCAAGCTAACTGCATCGATATCACGGAAATTCCTCCCACAACCACTGCTGAAGCTATTATCGATAAGATTATCGAGCGTGTCAAGGCAGGCACAATCAAGGAAATCACCGATATCCGTGACGAAACAGACAAATCAGGCCTTAAAATCACAATTGACCTCAAGAGAGGTACTGACCCCGATAAGCTCATGACAAAGCTCTTCAGACTTACTCCTCTGGAGGATTCCTTCTCCTGCAACTTCAATGTGCTTATTGACGGTTATCCCAGAGTGCTTGGTGTTCAGGACCTTCTTATTGAGTGGATACGCTTCAGAGGCAAGTGTGTTTTCCGCCGTGTTTCCTTTGAGCTTAAAAAGGCTCAGGATAAGCTCCACCTGCTCAAGGGTCTTGAAAAAATTCTTCTCGATATTGACAAGGCAATAAAAATTGTCCGTGAAACCGAAGAGGAAAGTGAAGTAGTACCCAACCTTATGATAGGCTTCGGAATAGATGAAATCCAGGCTGAATATGTTGCTGAAATCAAGCTTCGCCACCTCAACAGAGAGTACATTCTTAAGCGTCTCAAGGATATTGAAAACCTGGAGGCAGCTATTGAGGATATGAAGGACATCCTTTCCTCCAAGACGAGAGTGCGCAAAATCATCATCGGTGAACTTCAGGATGTTATTAAAAAGTACGCTAAAGACCGTCGCAGTGAAATTGTTATGGTTTCTGATACGGACTCTGCCGATGAGGCCGAAGAGATACCAGATTACGCAGTCAACCTTTTCTTTACCAAAGAGGGCTACTTCAAAAAAATCACACCTCTTTCACTTCGTATGGGCGGTGACCACAAGCTCAAAGACGGAGACGAGATAGTTCAGAGCTTTGAAACAACTAACAATAACGATCTTCTTTTCTTCACCGACAAGTGTCAGGTCTATAAGGCTAAGGTTAACGATTTTGCCGATTCAAAGGCAAGTGTCCTTGGTGAGTACATTCCCTCAAAGCTTGAGATGGAAGAAGGGGAGAATGCAATCTTTATGGTTGTTACCAATGACTATAAGGGCTATATGTTCTTCCTGTTTGAAAACGGCAAAGCAGCAAAGGTCAACCTCAATTCCTATGCTACAAAGACAAACCGCAAAAAGCTCATCAAGGCATATTGCGATAAGTCACCTCTTGCGGGGATAGAATATCTCAGTGATGACGGTCAGCTTGTTATAGAAACAACAGGTGGCAGATGTTTGCTGCTTGATACTGCTCTTGTGTCGCCTAAGGCTATGAAGGATACTCAGGGTGTTGCCTGCATCACACTTAAAAAGAATCAGAAGATAGCATCACTACGCTTCTTCAATGAGGGCGAATTTGTGAAAGCATCACGCTACAAGGCAAAAAATCTCCCCTCTGCCGGTATGGCATTGAGTAACGAAGATATTATGAAAAAGAACAACATAACCTTTGACGGCTTCATTTAATATTTCTTAATCAAACAACTCTCTGACTCTTTTGAGTATGAGAGTTGTTTTTGCGTATAAAAGTTAGTTTTGCACACCTATGTTGCAATAGTTACAGAATGTTCACAATTTTATAAACTTCTAATTATATTCTGGTGTATAATTTAGACTTAGATGTTTAATTGGGTAATATTGCGTTTAATTACCCGGGAACATAAAAAAATTAAGGAAGTGCTGTTTTGGATAAAAGTCAGATATTAACTGTCAGAAACCTCGCTGAATATTCAGTAGAAAAATTTGCAGAAAAAGATTTCTGCCGTTTCATCAGAGACGGTGAGATTTCTGTTAAATCATATAAAGAGTTTTATGAAGATGCACTGAGCATCTGCAGATATATCCGTTCAAAGAGCAAGGAAAAAATGAATATCGGCTTCATCGGAAAAACAAGCTACGAATATATAGCTTGCCTTACAGGTATGATTTTCAGCGGCAATACTGTTGTACCCTTTGCTCCCGACATTTCTGTCGAGGAAGCAGTTGAGCTTTTTGACGATGCTGATATTGAGATTCTTTTCTGCGAAGAAGAATTTGCGGAAAAGGCACGTATGATTAAAAGAAACTTCGGCGGTCTCAGAGATATAATTTCTCTTGGCAACTGGCAGTGGTTTGAGAATATATATAAAGAGTTTTCATCTGACTCAGCATATGCGGCTCTTTCAGATGTTGAGGTAGAACCTGAGAGATGTGCTCTTATTATCTATACCTCCGGCACAACAGGCAAGAGAAAGGGTGTTATGCTTTCTCAGAATAACCTTGCAGCAAACTCAACCTACGATGCTTACGCAATGGATAACGATGATGTCAGCTTCTCAATTCTGCCTATGCATCATGTTTTCTGTTATGCCTGTGATGTACTTAAGACGCTCTACGATGGTGGCACACTTTGTCTTAACGGTCAGCTTCAGAATTTATATAAGCATATGCTTATGTTTGAGCCTACAATTATGAGAATAGTACCTGCTATCTGCAAGTCAATTCTCACTAAGATTAAAATCACTGAAAGACAGAATCCTACTCTTTCAAAAAGAGAGGCTGCCGAAAAGGTTGTGGGCAGAAACTTCAGACGCATGATAGCCGGCAGTGCCTTTTTGAGCGGCGCGGTTATTGACGAGTTTGAGCAGTACGGTATCACTGCAAGACAGGGCTACGGCATGAGTGAGTGCAGTCCCAGAATTACTACATCAGACTTTTCAGATAAACTTAAATATTCCAACGGCAGACTTACAGGCGTTGATGAAGTAAGAAGTGTCGACGGCGAAATTCAGGTTAAGGGTCCCAGCGTAATGCTCGGATATTATAAGATGCCCGAAGAAACAAAGGCAGCTTTCACTGAGGACGGCTGGCTTCACACAGGTGACCTGGGTTATGTTCAAGACGGACATATTTTCCTTGTGGGCAGAAAAAAGAATCTGATTATTCTTTCCAACGGCGAAAATATCTCTCCCGAAGAAATAGAGAACCGTTTTGCTGATGAAGGTATAATAAAAGAAATCGTTGTTTTAGCAGAAAACGATAAGCTTGTTGCTGAGATTTTCCCGGATGAGATGCTTGCCGAAACATTAGGCATCACTGATATCGAGGGTGTAGTTTCTGCTGTTATAGATAAGGTGAATATGACTTCAGCTTCTGACAGACAGATTTATTCCTTCCGTCTTCGTGAAAAGCCCTTTGAGAGAACATCAACAGGCAAGATAAAGAGAACCGAATTTTATTTTAAGGGCAATAAAAATTAAAATTGCCCGAAGGAGGATAAAACGTTATGGTTGAAGTATTTTTACCTACAGGTGAAAAAGTACACGCCTATCCAATTACCAGCTCACAGAAGATGATGTATCTTATGTCGCTTAAATACGGTTCAGGCTATCCTGTTAACAATATCGGCTTCGGCTTTTATTGGCAGGGTGAATTGGACAAGACTGTTATGAAAAATGCCATTCACGAAGCAATTGAACGTTGTGACACAATGAGACTTCGTTTTGTTATGGGCAAGAAGCTTCAGCTGCTTCAGTATGTAACATATAACAGTGAGCTTGTTGTTGAAGATTGGGACTTCAGTGATATGACAATCGATGAGGCTGAGGAAAAGATACTTGCTTTCTCAAGAGAGAGTATTCCCATGTATAAGTGCGAGCTTCACAAAATTGCCCTTGTTGATTTTGCAGACGGATATCACGGCATCTTTATGAGAATACAGCACCTTGCAATGGATGCTTATTCACTAAAGGTCTTCGTCAATGATATTATTGATATCTACATGCACAGAACAAGAGGTACCGCTTATCCCAAGCCTATGCGTCCATACATACCCGTACTTGAAGATGAGCTTGCTTATGAAACATCTAAGCAGCATAAAGATGACCAGATGTATTGGTACAACTCACTTGCTCTGAGTACTGAGCCTATCTTTACAGATTTCATGCTTGATAACAGACTTAAACAGCAGCAGATTAAGGAACCTGATAAGCGTTATGCTGACATTCACTCAGGTCTTCCCGATGCTTCAGGCTTTAAGTTCAGCATAAGCGCAGAGGACAGCAAAAAGATAATGGATATGTGCGAAGAGAACAATCTTTCCCTCTTCTCATATCTTTCAATGGGTGTTCGCACCGCTCTTTCCTGCTTTAATGATAATCAGGAAGATGTTTCCTTCAAAATGATTATTAACAGACGCGGAACCATCGCAGAAAAGAAATCAGGCGGTATCCGTATAAATTTCCTTCCCATGAGAAGCATTGTCAAGCCTACGGAAACCTTTATTCAGGCTGTAAGAGGCATCTCAGAAATTCAGAATGAAATGTATCAGCATTCAAGACTTTCATTCCTTGAAACCCTTGCCGAAAGACATAAATCAATGTCAAAGGATGCTAAGTTTGACTCAACATATGACAGCTTCGGTCTTTCATATCAGCCCTATGTCAAGATGAAAGCCATTGATGAGCAAATGGAAAAGACGGCACGTACTATATGGTACAACAACGGTGCTATTATGATTCCTCTTTATGTAACCGTTGTTCACAGACAGAACGATGCAGGCTTTGATTTCATCTGCGAATACAGATCAGAACAGCAGGCTGAATATGACCTCAGAGTACTTTGCTCAAAAATTGAAAAAGCTATGGTTCTCGGTGCAGAGAATCCCCATATAACAGTACAGGAAGTACTTGATAAAATTGCGTTAACTGATGAAGAAAGGAACGGTAAACCCCAATGCAAACAATCGAAAGACTTATTGACATCCTTGCAAACTACGTGGAAGCTGACGAAATCAAGGCTGAAGACAATTTTAAGTCTGATCTCGGCATGAGTTCATTTGACACAATGTGCATGATCGGCGATATCAAGTCAGCTCTCGGCGTTGACCTTAAGGCTACAGACTTTGTTAAGAACAAGTCTGTTGGCGAAATGGCTGCTTATATCGATTCTGTCAAAGCATAATAATTAAATTTTAAAAGGACAGTTACCTTGTTTGGTAGCTGTCCTTTTTTTGTGTCAATTGTGCAGGACTTCTCCGCAATCAATCAACCTTTGCGGAAAAGTCACAAACGCATACGAGTGCCGTAATCGGTTCTCATTAACCTTACCGCACTAATATTTTGACCGCGCATTTATTATATACTCCCGGTAAAATTAACCTTTCAGACGGCCTACCATAATCTTTGCTGCTTTATAAATATCACCGCAGCCGAGAGTGATGATTATGTCGCCCTTTTTTGCATTTGCAAGTACATGGTCACAAACCTCTTCAAAAGTGTTGAACCAGACACTGCCGGGAATTTTATCTGCTAAATCCTTTGTGTAAATGCCGTAGGTGTTCACTTCTCTTGAACCCATAATCTCAGTCATAACACATTTATCTGGGATTTTCAGCACACGCACAAAGTCATCAAAAAGGATTGATGTTCTTGAATAGGTGAAGGGCTGGAAAACTGCCCACACAGTGTTATAACCCATTTTCATAACTGCATTGAGTGTAACCTCAAGCTCACCGGGATGATGTGCATAGTCATCGGCAATTGTTATGCCGTCAATTTCACCTAAAATTTCAAAGCGTCTGCCTGCGCCCTTGAATGCACCGATGCCTTTTTCGCACTGTTCATAGGTGCAGCCTGTATTTACTGCTGCTGCAAAAGCGGCAAGTGAATTGAGAATATTATGCTCTCCGGGAATGCCAAGAACAAGGTGAGCCAGCTTATTACCCTCACTCATAACATCAAATTCGGCAAACGCGCCTCTGTTATAAGTGATGTTCTCAGGGTAATATGTACAGCTCTTATTTCTGCCGAAGCTGATTTTTTCTTTGTCGAGATTTTCCACAGTGCGCAGAGTATTTTCATCATCACCGTTGAAAATTACGGTTTTTGATGTCATATCACAGAATTTATTGAAGGAAGCAACAATATTATTGAGATTTTTGAAATATTCAAGGTGATCTTCATCAACATTGAGAAGGATTGTCACATCGGGTGACAGCTTATGGTAGTGATCCTTATATTCGCAGGCTTCGCACACAAAAATATCGCTCTTGCCGGCTCTGCCGTGGCTCTCAATAAGTGGCAGTCTGCCGCCGATAAGACAAGTGGGATCCTTTTCTGCTTCAATAAGAATCTGTGAAAGCATAGCTGTTACCGTCGTCTTGCCGTGAGTGCCGCAGACGGCGATACAATCTGAATACATTCTTGTGATTGCGCCGAAAATTTCAGCTCTTTCAACGCAGGGTACACTGCCGTTTTTAGCAGCCACAAGCTCGGGATTATCTTTGAGAATTGCATCGGTGTAAACAATAAGCTCAGCGCCTTCGAGATTTTCCGGCTTCTGACCTAAAATAACCTTCATTCCAAGCTCACGAAGCTTTGTAATATTATCCCCGTCGTTGTTGTCTGAGCCACTGATATCGTAGCCCCATGAGTGGAGAATTTCAGCTATGGGACACATACCTGAGCCGCCGATGCCGATAAAATGAATTTTCTTTATTTCTTTTAAAAGGCTGTCTATATTCATTGCGAATAACTCCTTATAAATATTCTACCCTTTATTATATTGCAATAAGCAAAAATAGTAAACACTTTCATAAAAATTAACATGAAAAATTTTTCTGCATAGTATAGAGTATAAATGATATGGGGGAGTAATATGGAAAATTATCTTATTATCGGCGGAGACAAACGTCAGAAGGTATTATATGATCGGCTTAGAGCAAGAGGCAAAAACGCGGTTTATATGCCTTCACCTGACTTTGGGAACATTACCTCATACTCATATATTATTTTGCCTGTACCGGTTAGCAAAGACAATGAAAATATTTACTGTAGCAAGGCTGATTTTGTAATAGCACTGAGTGAACTCGAGGAAAAATTAACATCGTCACAAACTGTTTTTGGCGGCGGCTTTCCCGAAAATTTTAAAAATCAGCTGGATAAAAAAGGTGTAAAGAGTTTTGATTTTATGACAGACGGGAGCTTTGTTAAAGCTAATGCTTATCTCACTGCTCAGGGAACTCTTCGTCTTGTGCTTGAAAACACCGAGGAATACATTATTGGCAAAAAGATGCTGATTATAGGCTTCGGCAGGGTTGCAAAAGCAGTTGCTTCAATAATGAAAGGGGTAGGAGCAGATGTCTACATAGCCGCACGGAATTTTTCTCAGTTGAAGCTTGCAGAGCTATGCGCATACAAGAAAGTGAATCTGAGTGATATGAGCGGCTGTTTATCTGATTTTTCTTACATTTTCGGCACGGTGCCGTCTAATGTACTCACTGAAGATAAGATAAAATTTATAAGGGATGACTGCATATATTTTGAGCTTGCATCAGCGCCTTTCACAGCTGATAAAAATAACTTTGATCGTTACGGCAAAAGGTACATTTTGGGCGGAGCTTTGCCCGGGAAATTTTTACCCGTAGCATCAGGTAATTTGCTCTTTGAATATATTGTGCGGTTCACCTCTGAAAATAAGGAGTGAAACTATTGAAAACCATAACTGCCGGCTTTGCTCTTACGGGTTCATTCTGCACCTTTGAGCGAGCTATCAGACAAATAGAGCATCTCATATCAAAAGGAATAAACATTCTGCCGATAATGTCATTTAACGCATCAAAAGAAGACACTCGCTTCGGCAGAGCAGAAGACTTTATTGAAAGGCTTGAAGCGTTAACGGGAAATAAGGTGATTAAAACCATAATTGACGCTGAACCTATCGGGCCGAAAAATCTTATTGACATTCTTATAATTATGCCTTGTACGGGCAACACACTTGCAAAGCTTTCCTGCGGAATATATGACACCCCAGTAACCCTTGCGGCAAAAAGTCACCTTCGCAATCAGAAGCCTGTTCTCATAGGTGTATCCTCCAACGATTCACTGTCATCTTCTGCCAAAAATATCGGCGCACTGCTGAATTATAAGCACTATTATTTTGTACCTATGAGTCAGGATGCGCCTGAAACTAAACCTTTTTCCATAGTCTGTGATTTTGAAAGGGTGTATGACGCAATGCTTCTTGCTCTTGAAGAAAAACAGCTTGAGCCGATTATCTTCTGAAAAGCATGAACCCACCGAAGGATTCGGTGGGTTTATTGCAAGAGGTTTAAAAAATGAAATATTGAATAGTCAATTACATATTGCCGAAGATTTCTCTAATCTCAGCAGCTCTGCCGCAGGTCATTTTGCCTTCGGGACAAGCACCATGTACATAGCAGCTGGGTCCGTAAAGTGAGAAAAGGTCGGGTGAAATCTTACGAAGCTTCTTAAGGAAATCGTTAGCAAAGAGCTGAATTTCCCACTGAGCTCTTGTGCATGAGCGAAGTCTGAAGAAAAGAAGCATCTCACGGGCGTTCATTGTTGTTACGATGTCAAGAGTGTTACCGCTGAGTACGCAGTAGATAAGCACATTATCATCATATCCCTTTGCTTTAAGCTCGTTATAAAGCTCTTTCATATCAGCGAAAGCCTTGTTATAAATTGCGAGTGCATCACTGTCAGCCTTTATTGTGTCGGGGATAACATATGAGCTTCTGTCTGCTTTCATAAGGTTAGGAATGCAGATGCTCTGTATTCTGTGTCTTGCAAAATGTGTCAGACAAGCAAGTGAAACCTTGTTGAATTTAACTGTGCAGGTGTAGCTTTCAAGTGCTCTGGGTCTTGATGATGCTGCAAGCTTTTTGAGCACAGCTTTAATGTTTTCCTTATCGCTTACAATTTTATCTGCAGCAGCAGGGGAGTAGCCTGCCTCATAAAGTGCGCTCAAAGCCGCATTTTTTTCACCGTCGGGTGTATATGCAAGAATTTCGCAAAGTTCGTCAGATGACTTGTCATCACCGTTTTCAAAGCCGTAATCAAGTTCATCGTTATACTTCTGACCCTTAAGCTCAAAGTCAATAAACAGACCGGGGGCAATGGTCTTACACTGCTCAAGCAGTGACAGACCTATTTCATATATCTCTTTGATTTTTCTGCCTCTGCCGTAAAGCATAGCGTTGAGTACATTAATAAGTTCTCTGCCGCCAAGTGAACAGAAAAAGTTTGAATAGAAGCAGTAGGGCAGCACAAAGCGTGCATCCTCTTTCGGAATTTCCTTTTCGGTTAGTGCTGAGTAAGCAGCAAAAAGCTTGTCCATTACGGCAGTGTACTTTAACTTGTCTTCGTTGCATTTGAACTCAGGCACAAGATAACCGCAATCTGCAAAGTCAACATAGCGTCTTGATTTAACGGTGAATGAAGCAAGCCTGAATTCAATCATAAACTGCTCAACAACAACGCTGACATTTTCAAAAGCAAGGTTGAAGAATATGTGTTCAATTGTTGAAGTGTGACCTGATTTTGTTACTTTGCCGATAAGTTTTGTGTTTTTTTCTTCGTCGTGGCTTCTCTCAAAAATCTCAAGAGCAGTGCCGTTCTGTGTGGAAATTCGTCCCGATGCGGCGCAGACCTCCTGCTTTACATCTGAACAGCCTACTACAAAAGCACCGTGTTTGTCCATATCTTATCTCTCCTATGTTTTTCTTCCCATATATTGTAATAAATTAAATCGTATTTGTCAATTCATATTTGCTAATTACAAATTATACACCCAAATAAACCAAAAAGTAAGAAAATTTTAAGGAAAAGTCATTGATAAATCTGACAATTGTTGGTATAATGACAAAGAATATGATAATAGGGGTATTTTGCGATGATTAAAAGAAACAGCGAAATGAAAGTCAGTTTAAGAGAAAATATGCGCGGCGGTGACGGTACCGTTAAAATCACTGATATTCTTGATGCAGGTGAATATAAAGGCAAGAGCCGTCTTTTAGGTGTTATCACACTTGAAAAGGGCTGCAGCATCGGTGCTCATGTTCACGAAAATGAAGAAGAGGTTTTCTACATTATTGAAGGCACAGCCACCTATAACGATAACGGCAAGGAAGAAACTCTCTATGCAGGCGACAGCTGTGTCTGCCTCGGCGGCGAAGAGCATTCTATTGCAAACAAGTGTGATGAAACACTCAGACTTTTCGCTGTTATTATGACATACTGAGGTGCGTTATGGGCAAAATGATTGTTATTGACGGTCTTGACGGAAGCGGTAAAGCCACCCAGGCAGAGATGCTTAAAAACTATCTTTCATCAAGAGGCTGTAGCACCTATACACTTGACCTGCCATTTTATTCGGATGCGTCAAGCACTCTTGTGAAAATGTATCTTGGCGGTGAGCTTGGCGACAATCCTTCCGATGTCAACGCCTACGCGGCATCTACTTTCTATGCGGCCGACAGATATGCAAGCTATAAAAAGCACTGGCAGAAGGAATATGAAAGCGAAAAAATTGTTGTTGCTAACAGATATACAACTTCAAACGCTTGCCACCAGATGACAAAACTCTCTAAGGATAAATGGGATGAATATCTGAGTTGGCTTTTTGAGTTTGAATACGGTAAGCTTAGCATACCTGAGCCTGACTGTGTTATCTTTCTTGATATGCCCGTCGATATTTCACAAAAACTGCTGTTAAAACGCTATAAAGGTGACGAAAATAAAAAAGATGTGCATGAAAGAGATGTTCAGTATCTCTTTGACTGTCACGAAGCTGCAGTGTATGCTGCTGAAAAATTAGGCTGGCACAGAGTAATCTGCGGTAAAGACGGTGACCCTCTTACAATAGACGAAATTTCGGCTGAGGTCTGCCGTATAGCGGAAAGGGAGCTTTTAGGAAATGTCTGAACTACACACCGTAACTCTCGGTGATAAAGCATGGATAAATGAAATACTTTCAAAGGTGCCTTTTTTTACCTGTGAATATCCATTCGGTAATGTGTTTTCCTACGGCGCTAAAATGGAGATTAAGGTTGGTAATATTGCAGGCTGTCTTGTCACCAAGTGTATTTATGATGACTACGTTATGTACTGCTGTCCCATTGGCGACGGCGATATGAAAAAGGCAATTGAGTTTATACTTGATGATGCCGATAAAGAAGACAGACAATTTGAAATATTCGGCATTTCCCCTGAATCTGCTGACTTTCTTTCGAAGCATTTCGGAGATAGGTTTGATATTTTCCTTCAGCGTGATACCTTCGACTATATATACAGCAGTGAAGACCTTATAAATCTTGCCGGAAAAAAATATCAGCCCAAGCGCAATCACATCTCATTCTTTATGAGAAACAACAACTGGAGCTACGAAAGAATAACAAAAGCGAATATTCCCGAGTGTCTCGAAATGAGCGAGGTCTGGCTTGAGGGCGCTCTTGAAGAATACAGAGAAGATCTCGAAGCCGAGCTTAAAATAATTAGAAGAGTTTTTGATAACTATGATGAACTTGGTTATATGGGCGGACTTTTAAGAGCAGACGGCAAGGTTATTGCCTACACAATGGGCGAGAGAATGACCGATGAAATGTTCTGTGTACACATTGAAAAGGCCTTCTCCGATATCAGAGGGGCATATCCTATGATAAATCAGCAGTTTGTTAAAAACGAACTGTCAGATTATAAATATATTAACCGTGAGGACGATACAGGTGCTGAAAATCTCAGAAAAGCCAAGCTGAGTTATTACCCTGTCATCCTTGCAGAAAAGTATGAGGCGAAGCTGAAAGATGCTCATTAAAGCAGATGAAAAACACATCCCGTCGCTGATAAAATTGTGGCATGATGTTTTCGGTGACCGTGAAGAATATATAAAGCTCTTTTTCACAAAGGCTTATTATGACGGTGAGTGCTTCGGTGAAGTTGTTGACGGAGAGGTTGTCAGCGCATTTTACCTTCTTAAATGCAGCGTCAGGTACGCGGGCAAGGTCTATGAGGGCAGATATCTTTATGCCGCCGCCACTCTCCCTGAGTACCGCGGAAAAGGGCTTATGTCAAAGCTTATAGGTGAAGCTACAGCTTACTGTAAAGATATGGGTCTTGATTTTATAGCCCTTGTGCCTGCTAGTGACAGCCTTTACGGATATTACGGCAGATACGGTTTTCAGGAGGCTATGTATAAATACAGATTTGTAATAAACAATGAGTATGTCACTCTTCGTGCTTATCGTGAGCTTAAAAATGCCGACGAATTTTATAAAATAAGAAGCTCATCGGACAGTGTTCTTGTTTACGGAAAAACCGGCTCGGATTATGCTTATGATTGTCTCAAATATTCTGATAACAAAATTATTTCTGTCAGTGATGACAGTTATTACATTGATGGTGAAGAATTGCTTGTCGGTGATGATGAAGACGCTGCCTTAAACTTTTTGAACTCACTTGGCGGAGAAAGAGTTATCTATTCCCACAAGCCTTTGATGAAAGCCGAAAAGGTGCGCAACGGAATGTTATACACTTTTAATAATGAACTTAAAAATAAGGAAATTTATATGAATATAGCATTGGACTAAGGAGGCAAATATGGTTTACTGTTTTCTTGCAGACGGATTTGAAGAGCTTGAAGCTATAGCTCCGATTGACATTTTAAGAAGAGCTGATATTGAGGTTGTCACTGTCGGTGTGACAGGGGATGTTATCAACGGCAGACACGGAATCAAGGTAACTGCTGACTGCTCAATTGACGATATAGTGCTTAATGACAAACTTGAAGGTATTATTCTTCCCGGTGGACTTCCCGGTGCAACCAATCTTGAAGAAAGCTCAAAGGTGCAGCAGGCTATTGACTTTGCCGCAAATGAGGGCAAGCTTGTGTGTGCAATCTGTGCCGCACCTCAGATACTCGGTCACAAGGGTCTGCTCAAGGGCAGAGAAGCTATTGCCTATCCCGGTTTTGAAAATGAGCTTAAAGGCGCAAAAATCAGCAGTGAATTTGTTGCCGTTGACGGTAACTTTATTACAGCTAAAGGCGCAGGCGTTGCAACAGACTTCGGTTTTGAGATTGCTGCAGCAATCAAAGGCAGAGAAGTGTCTGACAAGATAAAGGCGGCAATCCAGTGCAGATAACAGAAGAAAAAAGAGCGTTAAGACAGCAGATGAAACTTGCGAGAAATTCCTTGCAGAACAAAACTCAGCTCAGTGAAGTTATCTGCAACACCTTGCTTGAAACTGAGCTTTATAAGAATTGCGGCAGTATCTTTCTTTATGCTTCTGCGGGCAGTGAGGTTGAAACTGAGCTGATTACAAAATCTGCTTTTTCTCTGGGTAAAAAGATTGCATTTCCAAAGTGTATTGATAATAAAGGCAATATGAAGTTTTATTTAATAAACTCACTCAGTGAGCTTAAGGAAGATATGTACGGTATTATGGCACCTGACACTCATTGCGAAGCAGGATGCGGAAATGAATTATCACTGTGCATTGTGCCGGGTCTTGCTTTCAGCTCTGACGGATACCGTCTCGGGTACGGAAAAGGCTATTATGACCGCTTTTTAAGCGAGTTTAAAGGTGTCAGTATTGGCTTTTGCTATGATGCTTGCATCAGGGACAGTATCCCAAAAAATGAATACGATAAAAAAGTAAATTACCTTATCACTGATAAGAGAATATATAATTTTACATAAAGGAGGAATAATATGGCTGA
>JAZTYQ010000063.1:0-27597 GCA_045637065.1 Acutalibacteraceae bacterium | reverse complement strand
GAATACCTTCTTCCAGATGGAAGGTGTTATGGTTGATAAGGACATCTCCATTTCAAACCTTATCTACTTTATGAAGACAATGCTCTCAGAGGTTTTCCAGAAGGATCTCAAGGTAAGACTTCGTCCCGGCTTCTTCCCCTTCGTTGAACCCGGTTTTGAGCTTGATATCAGCTGCCTTATCTGCGGCGGTGAAGGCTGTCCCTCATGCAAGCACAGCGGTTGGCTTGAGCTTTGTCCCTGCGGCATGATTCACCCTGAAGTACTCAAGGCAGGCGGTATCGACCCCGATGAGTATACAGGCTTTGCTTTCGGTCTTGGTCTTACAAGACTTGTTATGATGAAATACGGTATTAAAGATATCCGTGACCTGAACGGTGGCTCACTCAAGACACTCACTCAGTTCACAGACGATGAATAAGAGAGAAAGGAGAGTAAACCTATGTTTTTATCAATGAATTGGATTTCAGATTTTGTTGACCTTGAGGGTCTTGATAAGCTTGACCTTATCCACCGCTTCTCACTGTCAACAGCTGAGGTTGAAAACGAAATTTTCTTCAAGGGCAGCGATATTGACGGCATAGTTGTTGCCGAAATCAAAGAAATTGCTGACCATCCCGAATCAAACAAGCTTCACCTTTTAAAGGTTGATGCAGGTGACGGAAATCTCACTGATGTTGTCTGCGGTGCACCTAATGTAAGAGTAGGTATGAAAACTGCTTTTGCTAAGGTCGGTGCAAGAATAGGTGAAATTGAAATTACTCCCCGCGCTCTTGCAGGCTATACCTCCTACGGTATGTGCTGCAGCGAAAAGGAAATCGGTATCGGCGACGACAACAGCGGTATTATGGATATTACCGACGATATTGCAAACGGTACATTAATCAAGGATGCTTACGAAGTTGACGATATTATCTTTGAGGTTGACAATAAGTCACTGACAAACCGCCCTGACCTCTGGGGTCACTACGGTATTGCAAGAGAGTTTGCTGCACTTGCAGGCAGACCTCTGAAGCCCCTTGACAGTGTTGACCTTGCTAAGTACGATAGTCTTCCCAAAATCGACATGAAAATCGAAGACAGCCTTTGTCAGAGATACTCATGTTTGCAGGTTGAAAATATCACTAAGAATACAAGTCCCGTAAATATGAAAATCAGACTTTTCTATTGCGGTATGAGAAGCATTAACCTTCTTGCTGACCTTACCAACTACCTTATGCTTGAAATGGGTCAGCCCATGCACGCTTTCGATTCAAGAAAGGTAGAAAAGCTCCGCATCAAGCGTTTCGATGAAAGCTTCACCTTCACCACTCTTGACGGCGTTGAGAGAAACATTGACGAAAATACCCTTATGATTTGTAACGGTGACACTCCCGTTGCTATTGCAGGTATCATGGGCGGTCTTGACAGTGAAATCGTTGAAGACACCACCACTCTCACTCTTGAAAGTGCTACCTTTGACGCAGTTTCAATCCGCAAGTCAACTGTAAGACTTGCTCACAGAACAGATGCTTCAATGAGATATGAGAAGTGTCTTGATCCTGGAATGGCAGTGCCCGCTATTGGACGTTTTGGTAAGCTCCTTCAGGATATTGACAGCGGTGTTACAGTTGTGTCATCACTTACAGACGAAAGAGCTTTCGAGTACGATAAGGTAAGCCTCAGCTTTGACAAAAACTTCGTTGACCGTTACACAGGTATCGAAATCAGCAACGAAACAATCGTAAAGACACTTGAAAGCCTCGGCTTCGGCGTTGAGCTTGAAAACAACAACTTCACTGTTGCGGTACCCTCATGGAGAGCAACCAAGGACGTAACTATCAAGGCTGATATCATTGAAGAAATCACAAGAATTTACGGCTATGATAACTTTGATATCCACACCACAGAGTCACCTGTTTATCCTGTACGTCCTGCGGTAGAAAAGACAGTTGAGGAAAAAATCAAGGATATCCTTGTAAAGCGTTTCTCACTTCACGAAATGCACTCTTATGTATGGATGTATTATGATGAGTGCAAGGATCTCGGCATTGAAATTGAGGATAATGTTAAGCTCGTTAATGCAACTAACCCCAATATTGAGGTTATCAGAAAGTCAATAGTACCCACACAGCTTTGCCAGGCTAAAATAAATAACACCTACGCACCTTCATTCGGCATCTTTGAAGTGGGTAGAGTAGTTGAGGGCTACAGAGAAGACGGTCTTTGCAACGAAAAGAAAAAGCTGGCAATCACACTCTTCTCAAAGACAAAGTCAATGGAGGCTCTCTATTTCGAGCTTCGTGATATGCTGGCAACCCTTGCTCTTGACATCAAGCATCTTTCACTTTCATATGAAACTATGGAAGCTGCTCACTGCTATCAGCACCCGAAGAACCTTAATGCTGTTATTCTCGGCGGTAAGGCTATCGGTGAAATAGGCATAGTGCATCCCACAGTGTCTAAGAAGGTTGACAAGAAGGCTAACATCGTTTACGCTGAAATTGATGTCAGAGATTTTGCTGAAACTGCGGCGCAGGCTATCAAGTACGAAGAACCCTCAAAGTTCCCCGGAATTGAAATTGACCTTTCATTCGTAAGCGATAAGTTTGCTCCCATCGGCAAGGCTATTGAAGATGCAAACTGTCCTCTTATAAAGAAGGTTGAAGTTGTTGACACTTATGCTGACGAAAACGGCAAGTCCATCACTTCAAGAATTACCTTTGCACATCCTGAAAAGACTCTCACAAAAGAAGAGGTTATGGATGTTGTTGGTGGCATTATCGCTGACCTTGAAGCAAAGGGCATCAATTTGAAGAAGTAAGAGCAACAGCGCGTTTTTGATTCTTTTTCCGCGCGAGGAAAAAGAATGCCTGTCCGGCGAGGACAATAGAATTATGAATTTTACACCTTGCCGTGTATGAATGAATTGACCTTCGGTCATGAATTGAAGCTGCCGCTTCATGAATTGGCTGACGCCATGAATTGCATCTCTGATGCATTAAATAAAACAAACAGTGCAGAGGTTTAAACACTTCTGCACTTGCTTTTTTATAAAAAGGGGAGTATAATAAACCTATAGCCGAAAGGCAAAGGAGGAAAAAATATGAAAAACAACAACGCACTTCAGGCGATAAAATTCGCACTGTTTTCAGCATCAGCAGGCATCATTCAGGTGGGTTCGTTTACACTTCTCAATGAGCTTGTGCTGCCCAACATCAACATTCAGAACGAAAAGATTATGGCACTGCTCAGTGCAGAGTACGGCGTATGCTATCTTATTGCACTTATTCTTTCCGTTTTGTGGAACTTTACGTTCAACCGCCGTTTCACCTTCAAATCAGCCGCTAACATCCCTATTGCTATGGCGAAGGTTTTCGGTTTTTATCTTGTGTTCACGCCCATTTCCACATGGCTTGGTAATATGGCAACAGGCAATGGTGTCAACGAATATATCGTTCTTGCCGTGACTATGCTGTCAAATCTTATTCTTGAATACCTTTTCTGCAAGTTCGTGGTTTACAAGGGTCAGGAAAACACCATCGATGAGAAGAAAAAGGCGGAATGAGTAAGATTTTTGAAAATTTTATAGATGTAGTGTAGATTCCTGTGATGTGAAGAAAGAAGGAACGAAAATGAAAAATTTAAAAAGAAGTATCTTTATTTTATTATTGATAGCATCGATGTTTATTTTGACTGCATGCAATTCAGAAAAAACAGTTGAGAACAAGAAGTATAATTTGAAATTGAGCGAGGAACTTACTATAACAGGTACTTATACAGGTGTAATGTTTGATAAGCATCCAAATGGTCAAGGAACTTTTGTAGCAGAAACAGAAAAAGGAACACTTACTTACGAAGGCATATGGACAGATGGTGTTTGTGAGGAAAAAGGAAAAATAAAAGATATGCCGTATTCTATCGAATATGAAGGCGAAACCATTGAAGGTGTTTACAATGGCGAAGTATCTGAATTTAAACCTAGTGGTGAAGGCTCATTCAATTATGAAAAAGAGGATAAATACTTCAATTATGATGGTGTATGGAAAAAAGGAAAGCCGAGTGGTAAGGGATATTTAGAAAGTAATTTTTATGTTGTTCATTTTGCCGAAGTAGATAGAACAGGAGAGTATAAAGGACAAGTATCTGACTTGCTTGCAAAAGGAAACGGAATATTTAATGCTGCAACTTCGGAAGGGGTTTCATATACTTACGAGGGTGAGTGGAGCAAGGGCTTGTATAATGGATTAGGTAAAACAGATTATCATAATGAAGATTATGTTGATTATTATGGAAATTTTAAAGATGGTGAATTTTACCCTACCCCATATCAATTTTTTAAAACAATGGAAACTGCAAAAGATTGTGAGTACACAATTACTCAGAATGCTGAAAAAGTTTTAGAAGAATATCCACAGATGTTTTTATCAAATTCTACAGAAGACTGCAATATAGGATATGAAGAAAACTTTTCATACAAGGCATTTGCTAAAAATCAAGAAGAATATGGAGACAAGTTAATAAAGGTTTCGTTGCGCGTTGTTCATATAAATGAGTATGACAGTTATGGAAACAACAAAATGACATTTTTTATTGGAGAAGACAGTGGCCATAATGTTTATTATGTTATAAAATATGGTTATACCAAAGATGTGTATGAAGGAAATAGAATTGTATTGACTGCATTGCCGTTAGATTATTTTACATATCCAAATATTTCTGGAACAAGCATTTGGGCTATAATGTGTGCAGGGGTTAAAGTAGATTAGTATTAATTTTAGAAATATAAAAGAAATACAAAAACAAAGACGACTTCATTATGAAGCCGTCTTTTAATATGTTATTTTACATCAGCTCGCAAATCATATCGCACAGCTCTGTGGGATTGTCGATAGCCTTGCCTGCAATAAGGCAGCCCTGAGCGTAGAGAATCTTTGCATATTTTGCGGCAGTGTCCTTGTCGCTTTCGAAAAGGCTCTTCAGCTTATCTGCTATGGGGTGGTTTTTGTTGATTTCAAGCACGAGGGTTGCTTTAGCACCCTTGGCACCGGGCATCGCAGAGAGAACCTTCTCCATTTCAAGGGAGAGCATACCTTCACTTGTAAGACAAACGGGGTGCTTCTGCAGCTTGGTTGTGAAGCGTACCTCGTTGACATCACCTCCGATGCTCTCTTTGAGGAAGTCTCTCAGGTCTTTGGTGTCTTCATTTTCCTTGTCTGTGGCTTCCTTGTCATCGTCACCAAGGTCAAGGTTTCCTGCGCAGATGTTGGTGAAGGTCTTCTCTTTATATTGCATAAGCATCTGCAATGCAAATTCGTCAACATCGTCTGTGAGATAGAGAATTTCAAAGCCCTTGCTCTTTACGGCATCACTCTGGGGAAGCATATCAATCTTGTCTGTAGTTTCACCGCAGGCATAGTAGATTGTTTTTTGCTCCTCGCTCATTCTGTCAAAGTATTCGCTGAGGGTTACAAGCTTGTTTTCACTTGAGGAGTAGAACATAACTAAATCCTGAAGAGTGTCCTTGTGTGCGCCGTAATCACTGTAAATGCCGTATTTGAGCTGTAAACCGAAAGTACCGTAAAATTTCTCGTAGGCTTCACGATCATCCTTGAGAAGCTTTGAAAGCTCATTTTTTATCTTCTTTTCGATATTCTTTGCAATAATCTTGAGAATGTGATCATGCTGAAGGGTTTCTCTTGAGATGTTAAGTGAGAGGTCGGCAGAATCAACAAGACCCTTGACAAAACTGAAATAGTCAGGAAGAAGCTCTGCACATTTATCCATAATCAGCACACCGTTTGAATAAAGCTGTAAGCCCTTTTCATAGTCCTTTGAATAGAAATCAAAGGGTGCGTGGGAGGGAATGTAAAGAAGGGCATCGTAGCTTATCTGGCCCTCGGTTTTTGAGTGAATTGTCTTAAGAGGTGCCTGATAATCGTAGAATTTAGCCTGATAAAATTCGTTATATTCCTCTTCTTTGATTTCGCTCTTTGACTTTCTCCAAAGGGGTACCATTGAGTTGAGCTGAGTGTTTTCGGTTATGGTTTCATATTCATCTTCTGTACCCTCTTTGAGTGCTGTTGTTGTCATATCAAGCATAATGGGGTAGCGGATGTAGTCGGAATATCTGCTTACGATATCCTTGAGGGCATACTGGTCCAGGTACTGGTCATAGTTTTCGTTTTCGGTGTTATCCTTGATTTTAAGGGTGATAACAGTACCGGCTGTGTCTTTTTCAGCCTCAGCAATTGTGTAGCCGTCAACGCCTTCGCTTTCCCAGAGATAGGCTTTTTCACTGCCCTGAGCCTTTGAAAGCACACTGACCTTATCGCTGACCATAAATGCAGAGTAAAAGCCTACACCGAACTGACCGATGATTTCAACATCGCTGTCTTTCTGAAGGTCGCTCTTGAAGTCAAGGGAGCCGCTTTTGGCAATTGTGCCGAGATTGTTTTCAAGCTCCTGTTCTGTCATGCCGCAGCCGTTATCGCTGATTGTAAGGGTACGGTTTTCTTTGTCGATTGTAAGCTCAATTCTGTATTCGTCTCTGGTTGCACCGCTTTCACCGTTTGTCATAGCATTGTAGTAGCGTTTGTCAAGAGCATCGCTCGCATTTGAAATAAGCTCACGAAGGAAAATATCTTTATGGGTATAGATTGAGTTAATCATCATATCCATGAGTTTTTTACTTTCAGCCTTAAACTGTCTTTTGTCCATGATTATTACTCCTTAAATTAATATTGCTAATTTTTAGCACTCAACCCTTGTGAGTGCTAATATATATTATATTCCACTTTTTTCCTTTGTCAAGAGGATTTTTTATATTTTATGGTGCATCTTTAAAATGAATGGGTGCAAAAGGGGAGTGGGGCGGCTCCACTTCCGAACTTCGTTCGGGTCGGCGACTTCGTCGCCGCAAAACCGCTTTGCGGCTTTGGTGGAGCCGCCTCACCGCAGACTTGCCTTAAATTCCAAAAGAAGTTCCTCAAACAAGAGGAACTTCCCGAATTATCTGATATATGGCAGGGGATTAACCTTATAGCCGTTGACAAGAACTTCAAAATGCAGATGAGGTCCCGTTGAGTTGCCGGTGGAGCCTATTCTGCCGATTTGCTGTCCCTGATAAACCTTCTGACCGACTCTCACCGTTATCGAGCCCGGATACATATGAGCGTAGCGTGTTCTTATGCCGTTTCCGTGGTCAATAACAACTGTGTGACCGTAGCCACGCCAACCGCTGTTTGCCACAACAACAGTACCGGAAGCCGAAGCCACAACGGGAATACCCGCCGAGCTGCCGTAGCCCAAAACAATATCAAGTCCCCCGTGATATGACCAGCCTGATATATATGCACTTCTGTAGCCGTAGTATGAGGAGATTGAATAAGCACCTCTTGTAGGCCAGATGAAGCTTCTTGAAGGAGTGTAGCCTGAGGCAGAGGAGTTGGATTTCGTGCCGATGAGTACGATTTCATCAATGGGCTGTTTGAGTACGACCTCGGAGACAATGCCGGTATAAGCTTTCTTTGAGTCGATATATGTTGTCAGCTCTGTTATCTCTACCGTGCCGTTTTTACCCTTCTGAGTAGTCTTTTTTGTGCCTTTATATAATGCAGAAGAGTTTTTCTTTACCGTTTCATATTTCAGGGTTTGAGTTCTTGTTGAGGTTTTCATTACCTTTACCCTTACGGGTGAGCTGTCTTTTGTCAGACAGTCTTTCAGCTTTGCACTGTCCCATATAACACTGCTGTCTTCAGGATAGTACCCTTGAATGTACTCAATTTCTTCAACGAAGCCTACAGATGTGTTGCTGTCTGCCTTTTTCTCATAGGGTGTAAGAACTGAGCTGAAAACACTTGCGGCATCGCTTTCGTTAGGAATAGCGCAAAGAAAATTGCCGTCAATATATATTCCGCAGGCTCTTTTGTAACTGTTGGAGGAGCAGGTCAGCAAAGCTTCACTTATGGCATTAGGACTGCTGAGGGAGGAAACATCAACCCTTTCAATGGAAAAGCTTATGCTGTCGAGAAGTTCACGGCATCCCTTTTCGTCAGAGAGCATATCGTAAAGTATATCTTTGCTTTCATTATATATACTCTGACTTTCAACATATCCCAGAGTTTCACCGTCATGCATTACCTTAATGGCAAAAATTCTGTTGCCGCCGAAAAAGATAAGCAGAGCTGTCAGGAGTACTGCAAGGGGAAAAGCATAATTAAAAACAGTTTTGACTATCTGCTTTTCTTCGGGGAGAGAGGCAACAATATAGTTTTTAAGCGACCTGATAAAGTAAGCTGTTTTGTTTTCGTCTTCCTGCTTGAGGGTCATCAGACGAATATGTCTCAGGTCAGCTTTAAGCTGAGAACTGCCGCTTATGCGTTTTCGCATTTCCTTGTCAGACAGTCCTCGCAAAAAAGTAAATACATTTTTTATGCCTTTGGCTATAAATGCGCCGGGGACTGTCAGAAGGGGGAGAAGCTTGAGTAATATCCTTCTGATGATATCCACATAAAATTCGCCTATGTTTTCGGCGAAGTCGAGAAATCTGCCGAAAATCAACGAAGGAGAAAAGCGGTTCTGCTTTTGCTTTTTCTTTGAAAAGGCAATATTAACTTCGGTAGGAATTATAATTTCAGCAGCTTCCTGTCCGTCAAACTTTTTATATTCAATTTTTTCAGGCAGGTATTCGCCGAAAATATCCTTTTCCAAAGCTCTCCCTCCTTTCTTTAACTATATCAGCACGAGAAACTCCTATGCCTGACAGTTTCTTATTTTATGTGAGCGTAGGTTATTATGTAAAAATTTATTTAGTGGGGTAAATGAGCTTTTCTTCGCTCCAGTTTTCCAGTACCTTGCACATAGCGGCAGCTTCCTTCTTTGCTGTTTCAAGGTCATGGTCGCGGTAGTTGCCGCATTCCTCAGCAGATACACCGGGTATCTCACCGTCAAAGTCTGCACAGAAAGAGAGGGCATTTTTTGTCAGGGTAATAGCAGATGCCCTTGAAAGTGTGTCGAGAGTGATGAAGTAAAAGCCTGTTCTGCAGCCCATAGGTCCGAAATATACAATTTTGTCAGACACATCTGAGTTTCTCACGAAGGTGGCGAAAAGATGCTCAAGAGTGTGAATTGCGCCGTTGGTCATAACTTCTTCAACATTTGGGCGTCTTGTTCTGATGTCATAGGTTACAGTATTGGCATCAGTTCTTGAAAGATACATACCCTTGGGCAGAATTGTGTGGTCGATTGTGAAGCTTGCAATTTTTTCCATTATTATATTCCTTTCTCAGTTTAAGCTAAGGTGTTTATTTTCGTTTGTGAAAAGTCTTCTCACCGCAAGGCGAAGACCAAGATTTTCCGTTTTTTTAAGAAGAGGATCATCTTTAAGAATTGCCTCTGCCGCTGCTGCGGTCTCACGAACTACATCCATATTTTCCGTGAAGGAGGCAATTTTCATTTCAGGCAGTCCGTGCTGCCTTGAGCCGAAGAAATCGCCGGGACCTCTCATTTCAAGGTCTTTATCTGCAATGGCAAAACCGTCATTTGTTTTGCACATAATGTCAAGACGCGCTTTGACACTGTCGTTCATATTATCGCTTATGAGTACGCAATAGGATTTTGCACTGCCTCTGCCTACTCTGCCGCGGAGCTGATGTAGCTGTGAAAGTCCGAAGCTCTCAGCGTTTTCAATAACCATAATCACTGAATTAGGCACATCGACACCTACCTCAATAACAGTTGTGGACACGAGAAGCTGAATTTCTCCCGTGGCAAATGAGGTCATAACGGCTTCTTTTTCTTTAGGTTTCATTTTGCCGTGAAGCAAACCTACGGTATAATGTGAAAATTCTTTTTCACGGAGTGTTTCTGCGTACTGCACTGCCGAGGCAACGCCGTTTTCACTTTCTTCAACTGCAGGGCAGACTATATATGCCTGCAAGCCTATATCAAGATGGCTTTTTATAAAAGCGTAAATACGGTTTCTATATGAGGTGTCAACGGCATATGTGGAAATCTTTTGCCTGCCCTTGGGAAGCTCGTCAATTATGCTCACATCAAGGTCGCCGTAGATTATAAGTGAAAGAGTACGGGGAATGGGAGTTGCACTCATAACAAGAGTGTGAGGGTTATTGCCCTTAAAGGCAAGGGTGCCTCTCTGATTAACACCGAAGCGGTGCTGCTCGTCTGTGACGATAAGGCCTAAATTCATAAATTCCGTGTCTTCCGTGAGAAGCGCATGAGTGCCTACGGCAAGGTGTGAAGTGCCGCTTTTCAGCCGCTCTTTTATTTCCTTTTTCTTTTTGGGTGTCACGGAGCCTGTGAGAAGCTCAATATTTATTCCTGAGCCTTCTGTGAGCCTGAGGAGAGTTTCGTAGTGCTGACGGGCAAGAATTTCAGTGGGAGCCATAAGTGCGCTCTGTATGCCGTTTTTTGCAGCGGTGTAAATAAGCGATGCTGCCACAACGGTTTTGCCGCTACCCACGTCACCCTGAACAAGCCTGTTCATAGGTCTGTTGCTTTGCATATCGCTTATACATTCACGGATTACTCTGCTCTGGGCGTTTGTCAGTGTGAAGGGGAGTGAGCTTATAAATTCACTGCTGAAATCTTCGTCTATATGAAGGGCTGCTTTTCCTCTTGCGTGGCTTTTTAGCCTACGCATACCTGTTTGCAGGGTGAGTAGCTCTTCAAATATAAGGCTTCGTCTTGCCGAAGAAAGGTCGCCTTTGTTTTTAGGAGAATGTATTGCTCTGAGGGCAAACTGCTCGTGGGCAAGATTATACTGTGAACGGATGCGGTCAGGGATTGCGGGAGGAATGCTCTGCTCGAAATATATATTTAGAGCATTTTCCGTTATCTTTGCAAGCACCTTTGAAGTCAGGCCTGCCGTGAGAGGATAAACAGCCTTCATACCGCATTCACTGTCAAAGGGCTCCACAATAGGATTTGTCATTTCGAGAGAACCGCCGTTTGCAGTGACCTTTCCGTAGAAAATATATTCTTCGCCCTGCTTTAAGCTGTCAGCCAGATATTTGCTGTTGAATATAGTTATATGTACCCCTGCAACACCGTCAGTGACAAGTGTTTTATAAAGGGTCATCCCTTTTCTGATTTTATGCTCAATGGGGTCATAGCCTACAACTGCACTGAAGGCACAGATTGTACCCGGTACAATAGAAACAATATCTGTCAGCTCGGAAAAATCAAGATATGTTCTGGGATAAAAATGCACAAGCTCATAAAGGGAGGTAATGCCAAGCTTTTTCAGCAATGCCTCTCTTTTTTCGCCTACACCTTTTATATATTTCAGTGGTACTGTGCTGTTTTTCAATTTATTACACTCCATGAGTAAATATTGCGGAAGGGTTCATATTCGTTGATTGAGTCTTCATAGGTAAGCTCTCTTGAATAATAAGCTATGCCTTCCCTGAAAAGTAGGGGGATAAAAGGCTTTTCAATAGAGAAAACCTGAATAAAGGTGGAAATGTCTATTTTGCCGCCGATGAAATCGTAATATGCTTTGGCGGTTGCCGAAGAGGTGTCAATGCCGTAATTTACACTGCCGTTTTCGCTGAAGAAGGGAGTGAGACTCATATCAGGTGTAAGCTTGACTTCACCGATATAAAGATCATAATCGCCACTCGTGAGAGCCGCCACATAATCGGTGTAGCTGAGCTTCTGAAGCCTCAGATCAATGCCGATACTCCTGAGAGCTTTAGCTATTGTTTCGGCACACTTTACCTTAGGCGCACTTTCACTGTTGACTATGAGCGTCAGCTCAAGGAATTCAAAAT
Source organism: Acutalibacteraceae bacterium (assembly GCA_045637065.1). Lineage (GTDB taxonomy): Bacteria > Bacillota > Clostridia > Oscillospirales > Acutalibacteraceae > UBA6857. The sequence continues at coordinate 15,826 of JAZTYQ010000063.1, read as the reverse complement.
TCTTTGAACGGAATTTGTTGGTGCTGTATTCAAATTTGTAGCCCGCTTTTTCAAGAAGCTCTTCAGCTTTTATTGAGCTTGTTTCGTAGGTGTTGGTATCAAGTCCGTCAGCAGCCTGCCAATGGGGATTAAAGGGGATATCACTTGCCGCTGCAATGCCGCTGTAAGCAGAGTCGCACAGTGAACTTTTTGAAAGCACATAGCATATAGCTTCTTTTACATTTTCATTTCTGAGCGCTTTTGTCTTGCTGTTAACACCCATATAGACCATGTTGTTAAGGGGTACTCTTACGGTGTTTGCTCTGATTTTTGTGTATTCACCGTCGCTTAAATCGTCAAAGAAATAGGTCAGGTCGCCTGTTTGAAGAAGATAAAGTTCACCTTTATCTGAGGTGATGGGTACAAGAGAAATTGTGTCTGTTGCCATTTCTTCCTGTCTCAAGCCGTTTTCATTGGCAATAAGGGTGTAGCTTCCGCTTTTTTTTCTAACGGTATATCTGCCACTGCCTGTGGGGATGCCCTTTTTTTCAGTGCCGCTTTTGACAATGGGGAAAACAAGACTGTTTTCGGCGTAAATATCAGGTGTAACAAGAGTGAAGGTCACGCTGTCAACACCGGGAGAGGCGGCAGAGAAATTCTGCAGTCTGCCGCTGTAATGACTGCTTTCCTTTGCAGCTTTGAAAGAAGCAACCACATCGTAAGGGGTTATATAGCTGCCGTCTGAGAACATGGCCTCGCTGTCAAGTGTTACAGTGAGCATTTTGTCTTTATTTGTGAAGGAAACAGCAAGCAGAGGCTCCACAGTGTAGTTTTCACCGGGAAGAAACAGTGAGTCATAGACAAGGGTCATAAGATTTCTGTTTGTAGGACTTTTTGTTTTGAAGGGATTGAGTGATTTTCCCTCATAGTACCCCAGAACAATTTTTCTTTCGGGCAAGGGCAACACTGTAGTGGTTTCTTCAGTTGTTGTGTCATCGGGGGTTGTCACATCCTCTTTGTCACCGCAGGCAGAAAAAATACCTGCAAACAGTGAAAGGCATATTAAAAGACACACAAGTTTTTTCATATGTTTATCTCCTGAATCTTTAGCTTATTCAAATCGAACTGTTTCGGTATTGATGCATTTTCCGCTTTTTTCATCTATTGTGAAAATGCAACCGTTAATCATACATCTGCCCTTGGCATGGTCAAAGCGTGCAGGCATATTGTTTAAAAATTTGTTTATGACTATATCCTTTTCAACACCAAGCACACTGTCAATTACACCACACATACCTGCATCGCTGATATAGCCTGTGCCGCCACTCAAAACTCGGTCATCGTTTGTCAGCACATGAGTGTGGGTGCCGAAAAATGCACTTATTCTGCCATCGAGATAATAGGCGAGTGCCCGCTTTTCCGAGGTAGCCTCAGCGTGGAAGTCAACTATGATTACGTTGGTTTCTTTGCGGATTTCTTCAATTGCTCTGTCGGCTGCAGTGAAAGGATTTTCAAGATTCTCCATATACATAGTACCCATAAGGTTGAGTATGCCGATTTTATAAAAGCCCGTGTCAACAATCTGATAGCCTCTGCCCGGATTGGCAGAACTGAAATTATAGGGTCTTATTACGCTTTCACTGTCATCGAGGAAATCGAAGACTTCTTTTCGTCTGTAAACGTGGTTGCCCGTCGTGATAAAATCCACACCGCTCGTAAAAAGATGCTCGGCAGAAAAGGGCGTTATGCCGTTGCCGGCAGATGAGTTTTCACCGTTTGCAATTGTGAAGTCAATTGCCTTGAGCTTTTTGAAGGCCGGGAGCTTCTTTCTTATAAATTCACAGCCTGCGTCACTTACAACATCGCCTAAAACAAGAATGTTCATTGTGTCTGTCACCTTAATCGTATAAATATTCGCTTACATCAAAATCATCATCGTTGGGATAATAGTCCCAACCGTCGTAGTAGTTGCCGCTTTCTTCGCCCATAATTTCGGGGATTTCCTTGACAACCTCTACTTTTCTGCCCTGCATCCAGAGAAAATGGCTCACACGCAGAGTATATCCGCAGCCGGGAGGAGTAAGCCAGTCACTGACCGATGCCTCAGGCAGACCGAATTTTGAAAGAAGGGTGGAAATAACACCGCCGTGAGTGATAATAACAAGATCTTCTGTGCCGGTTTTGATAACGCCGTCAACTATCTTTTCAAAGTCGGTGCATACTCGTCTTGCGAAGTCCTCGTTGCTCTCACCGAAGGGAGGTCTTACTCCCGGCTCGCCTTTGAGCCACATTTCAAACTCGGGATATTTCTTCTGAAGCTGTTCTGCTGTTTTGCCTTCAAATTCACCGAAGTTATATTCCGTAAGACCTTCAATAACAACGGGCTTTAAGGTGGGATAGATTACCTCTGCTGTTTCAAGGCATCTTTTAAGAGGTGAGGAGAAAACAAACTGAGCGCCGGGGTAGGAATATTCCTCTGTCATTTTAAGGAGCTGCTCTTTGCCTTCTGCACAAAGCGAAGTATCTGTTATGCCGCAGTAAACACCTTCAATGTTATCTTTTGTGAAACCGTGGCGGATTAAATGTATGCGGTAAGTTTTCATTTTTATATAAAACCTCCTTGCTGAGTACCAATATTGTCTGTCAACTTTATATTATATATCAAATATAAAGGAAATTCAATCATTATAATTGAAAAAATAAATAAAGTAAGTTATAATGATTTCAGATTATCTGAAAGGGAGAAGTCTATGCTTAATTTTATCATCGGTGTTAAAAACAGCGGCAAGACCCAAAAGGCTCACAGTGTACTCGGTGAGTGTGTATCAAGAGGCGAAAGTGCTATGATAATTGTGCCTAAGCAGTTTACCTTCGATACGGATAAGGGGCTGCTTTCGCTTCTCGGGCCGAAAACTGCCTGCGAGATAGAGGTGCTGTCTTTTTCGAGACTTTGCCATGTTGCAGTGAGTACCTACGGCGGTATAAAAAAGCCCGTAGCAGGTCAGGGTATGCGCGAAATATTTATGTCCAACGCCATTGATGCATTAAGGGATAAACTTACTGTTTTTGCAAAACAGAAAAATGAAATCGCTCTTGTGACTAAAATGCTCAGCGAAGTTGATGAAATGAAAAACAGCGGCATTACGCCTGACGACCTTGAAAGAAGTGCCGAAAAAATAACGGACAAAAGCCTTAAAAACAAACTCCTTGAAGCATCTTTGATATACCGTACCTATGAGGCGGTTATTTCACAAAGCTACTTTGATGACGGTGATATGCTGGAAAAGGTCTGCGAGATTCTTGCACCTACTTCCTTCTTTGACGGGAAAACTATTGTTATTGATGGCTTCAAAAGCTTCACTCAGCCCGAATATAAGCTTATCGAGCTTATGCTGAGAAAGGCGAAAAATGTCTATGTTACTCTTTGCTGTGACGATATAAATAATGTCAGTGATCTGAGTCCTTTTTCCTATATTGCAAAAACGGCAAGAAAGCTCAGACTTATTGCAGGCGGTGCAGGTGTGGGTACGGGTGAGATTCTGCATACAGAGAGGGATGCTTCCAAGTTTTCAGCAGAGATGCTCCACCTTGAAAAGAATATTTATAAAAGTGATTTCACTGCTTTTGATAAGGCAACGGACAAGGTCAGTATTATTCAGGCAGACAACGCCCAAAGTGAATGCGATGCTGTTGCAAGACGCATAAAGGCACTTATAAGAGAAGAGGGCTATCGCTGCAGAGATATTGCCGTAGTTTACAGAAAAGACGAAAAGTATGAAAAGGGTATAAAGGCATCCCTTAAAAAATATGATCTGCCCGTGTTTGAAGACAGACGGCAGCCGGTGAAGAATCAGCCTCTGATTTCTTATGTGAGAAACCTGCTTCTGATAATGAGTGAGGGATTTAATTCCGACTATATTTTCAGACTTGTCAAGACTGGTCTTTGCTCTCTTGATGAGGGCGAAATATCTGAGATAGAAAACTATATTTTCACCTGGGATATTACGGGTAAAAAATGGCTCAGCGATTTCAAGGGCAATCCCGAAGGCTTCGGTGATGTTTTCGGTGAAAAGGAGAAAGAACGCCTTGAAAAAATAAACGAAACCCGTAAAAAGATAACTCAGCCTCTTGTGGCACTCAGAGAGAAATTCCCTGATTCAACGGGTAAGAAGGGTGCAGAACTGATTTATTTTTACCTCAGAGAAAACGGTACCGATGAGGCGCTGAAAAACTATGCAATCACCTTGCAGGAAAAAGGCTTCACCGAGCTTGCAACAGAGCAGGAGCAGGTGTGGGATATTCTTATGACAGCCCTTGACGAAATTGCAGGTGCACTGGGCGAAACGAGGGTAACACCCAAGCGTTTTTATGAACTGTTTGAGCTCGTTATAGCGGGCAAAACCTTAGGTAAGCTCCCTGACGGATATGACGAGGTGTGCGTATGTAATGCAGACAGAATACTCACCAAATCTGCAAGGGCAGTTTTTGCAGTGGGTATGAACAGCGGAGTTTTTCCTCTTGAACAAAAGAGCAGCAGTCTGTTTTCCACCTATGAAAAGAAGAAGCTTCTTGACGCACAGCTGGAAATAGGTGAGGATATAAAAGAGCTGACCCTCAGTGAAAGATTTATCTGCTACTGTACCCTTGCAAGCGCTTATGAATTTCTGTGCCTTTCCTACTGCACTGCATCAGGGGTTTCCGAAAAAATGACGGAAAGTGAATGTGTCAGTGATCTGAAGAAAATATTCAGCGGCTGCAAGAATATAAATGTACTCATGCAAACTTTGCCTGAGCTTATTGAAAGTGAGCAGTCTGCTTTTGAAATGATGGCAAAGCTCTGGCAGAGTGGCACAGACGGCTACGAGAGCCTGCGTGCCTATTTCAGCCAAAATGAAAAATATAAGCACAGACTTCAGGCAGTTTCCCGCGCCGTTTCGGGAGCAAATTTCGCCTTTGAGGATAAGAATATATCCAAAAAGCTCTTTGGTGAAAATATGTATTTTTCAGCCTCTCAGCTTGAGGTTTATTCAAAGTGTCCCTTTATGTACTTCTGCCGTTACGGTGTTAAGGCAAAAACAAGACCTAAGGCTGCCCTCGATGCTGCTATGGGCGGTACTGTTGTGCATTATGTGCTTGAAATGATGCTCAGAGACCACAAGGGCAAGGCCTTCCTTGAAATGACTGCAGAAGAAATTGACAGTGAGATAAGATTCCACTTAGGTGAATATATGCGCCTTTATATGGGTGAAGGTGAAGAGATGAGCCTTCGCTTCAACTATCTGTATTCGAGAATGTATAAGATTCTCAGCCATCTTTTTGACAGACTTGTTGCAGAGTTCAGCGACAGTGATTTTGAACCCTGCGATTTTGAGCTTACTATAGGAAGAAATGAAATTGTCAAGCCTTTCAGGGTGTCGCTTAAAGAGGGCAGTGTTGAGCTTATAGGTAAAATTGACCGTGTTGACAAAATGGATGCTGACGGCAAACGGTATATAAGAATAGTTGACTATAAAACCGGCGCAAAGACCTTTAATCTGAGTGATGTCTTTTATGGCATGAATATGCAGATGCTCCTTTATCTTGTGAGTATTTGGCGCGGGGGTACGAAGTTTTATGAAAACATAACTCCCTCGGGTATTCTTTACTTCCCTGCAAGACTGTCTGCAGTTAATATCGAAAGAGATGACAGTGATGAAATCAGACAGAAGAAGCGTATGCTTTCGGGCAAAATGAGCGGTATGCTTGTCCTTGATAATGACAGCGACAGTGCCGAGGCTATGGATAAAAGCAAAAAAGCAATTTTTATACCTGTCAGCTTTGACAGTAAAACCGGTGAGGTAAAAGGCAATTTTATAACCCTCAAGCAGCTTGAAAAGCTTGGGGAAATGATGGATTCCATTATAGAAGAGATGGGCAACAGTCTCCACGAAGGCATTATTCCTGCAAGACCTATTTACGGGCCTGACCACGGAGAAACCTGTGAGTGGTGCGATTACAGTGAGGTGTGTCTCAAGGATAAACCAAAGGTACGCTATGCAGAAAAGATGAACCATGATGAATGTATAAGAAAGCTTATGGGAGGTGAAAACGATGGCAAGAAACTGGACACCGGGACAGAGTGATGCAATAAATGCCCTTGATGGCAGTGTGCTTGTTTCGGCAGCGGCAGGCTCAGGTAAAACGGCGGTTCTTACACAAAGAGTTATAAACAGACTTACCGATAAGGAAAACCCTGTCAGTGCCGACAGATTGCTTATTGTTACCTTCACCAAGGCAGCTGCAAGCGAAATGCGTGAGAGAATAAGTTCCGCTCTTACTTCACTTATAAGAGAAGACCCTATGGACAAAAATCTTATCAATCAGCAGATACTTATTCCCACGGCAAAAATCTGCACAATCGATAGCTTCTGCCTTGATCTTGTGAAGGAAAACTTTCAGCACCTTTCTGTTTCACCTGATTTCAGAATAGGCGATGAGGGAGAAATTGCCCTGCTTTCAAAAGAGGCTATGGATATGACAATGGAGCAGCTTTATATCGGTGACGAGGGCGGCGATTTCAGAAATCTCAACGAGCTTCTTTTCAGCGGCAGAGATGACAGCCACCTTTGTGATATGATTGAAAAGCTTTATACGGCTTCAATGTCATTTCCCTTCCCTGAAAAATGGCTTGACACTCTTGTGGGCAGCTTTGAAAAGGGTGAGGATATAAAAAAGAGCGTCTACGGCAAGATAGTGCTTGATTATATAAGAAGAGTTCTCGAATACACCAGAGACCTTACCAACAATATGCTTGTGAGCATTGCTGACAACGAGGACCTTCAGAAGGCATATCTCGGCGCACTTTCCTCCGACAGAGTGCAGATTGAATATATACTCGATGCCATTGAAAGAGATTGCAGCTGGGATGAAATCAGAAGGGCAATATCAGCATACAAGCCTGACCGTCTCGGTAGGGTGCCCAAGGGAATGGGCGAAGATTTTGCAGTTGTTGCCCTTAAAGATAACCGCAAAACGGTTAAAGATGAGCTGAAAGCTCTTGTAACGGTTATGTGCTGCAGTGAAGATGAATATGAAAGCGATATGGAATATCTTCTTCCTATGGTTAAAGCCCTTGTGGGTGCAGTGAAGCTTTACCGCAAAAATTTCGACCTTGTGAAAAGAGAAAAGAAAACTGCCGACTTCAGTGATATTACTCATATGGCTATTTCTCTTCTTGCACAGCAGGAGGGTGATTCATGGAAAAGCACGCCTCTTGCAGAAAGCCTGAGAGGAAATTTTTGCGAAATTCTCATAGACGAATACCAGGACACAAATGCGGCTCAGGATATGCTCTTTACGGCAATTTCAGACAATAACCTTTTCAGGGTTGGCGATGTCAAGCAGAGCATTTACCGTTTCCGTCAGGCTAACCCGGATATTTTCATATCTCTGAAAAACACATATGAAGCCTTTGACCGAGAGAAGAAAAACTATCCCGCTAAAATAATTCTCGGCAACAACTTCAGAAGCCGTAACGGTGTAACGGATATAATCAACTTCCTTTTCTCCCAGATTATGAGTAAAGACTGCGGTGATATAGACTACGGTGACGAGGAAAGACTTGTAGCAAGTGCGGTCTATCCTGATAAAAAAGAACCTGCAACAGAGCTTCATCTTATTGAAACAAGTCAGGCAGACACCTTCTTCGGCAATGTGAGCAACGAGGCTCAGGCAAGACATATAGCAAGCCACATCAAAAAGATGATTGCTGAAGGCTACACAGTCAAAGATGGCGACAGCGAAAGGCCTGTGCAATATAAGGATTTTGCAGTGCTTATGCGCGCTACGGGTGGCGGTAAGGGACTTGAATATGCAGATGTTTTCAGGCAGGAGGGCATACCCTGCTTCACTGAGGTGCCGGGCAAATTTCTGCAGTCAAATGAAATCAGCCTTGTTATAAACATTCTTCGTGTCATTGACAATCCAAAACAGGATATTCCACTGCTGAGTGTTATGATGTCTCCCGTTTTCGGCTTCACTGCAGATGAAGTGGCTGAAATGAGACTTCTCGGCAAGCGTGACAGCCTTTACGGCTGTGTGCTGAAAAATGCTGATAATGCCAAAACTGCCGACTTCCTTGAAGCAATAAGAGCCTGGCGCAACATAAGCGTGTGCCTGCCTGCTAATGAGCTTCTGAGCGAAATATATAACTCTACGGCACTGCCGAGTATATTTGATGCAGTTGACCCGTCAGGTACCAAAAAAGCAAACCTTATGCTTCTTTGCGATTACGCCGTAACCTATGAAAGCCTCGGCTACAGCGGTCTTTCGGGTTTTATAGGCTTTGTTGACAGGTTAAGCTCAAAGCAGCGTGATATTTCGGGCAGCGTTGGGGCTGTCACCGAAAGCAATTCCGTAAAGATTATGACCATACACAAGTCAAAGGGCCTTGAGTTTCCCGTTTGCTTCATTGCTTCCTGTGCCACGAAATTCAACCGTATGGACGAAAGAGATAACCTTATTATCAGCCAGAAGCACGGTCTCGGTATAGTCAGACGTGATATTGACACCTTTGAGCAGTACCCGACCTTATGCCATCAGGCAATAAAGCTTTCACTCCGGCAGGATAATATCAGCGAGGAAATGAGAGTGCTTTATGTTGCCATGACCAGAGCAAAAGAAAAGCTCATTATGGTATATGCTGACAAAAATATTGAAAGCACTCTGAAAAAGTACGCCGCAAATGTGCCTGCCATAAGCGACAGGTTTTCTCCTTTTGCTGTTTCAGGTGCATCAGGCTACGGCAAGTGGATTTTATCCTCCCTGCTTCGTCATCCCGATGCAAAGGCTCTTCGTGAGGCGGCGGGAATCAGTGACGATATAGTCCTGAAATGTGATGCAGGTCTCAAGGTTGTTATGACAGATTACTGCGGTGACGGTGAAGCACAGAGAGAGGCAAAATCAAAGGGCAAGGTTGACGGTGAGCTTCTTGAACTGATAAAGGAGCGTGCAAACTTCAGATATAAATACGAGGCACTTTCAGGTGTTATGACCAAGAGAGCTGCTTCCGAGGCGGATAAAGACTTCATTGACAGAGACTACTTTGCTTCCTCTTCACCTACATTCCTGAGTGAGAAAGGTCTCACAGGTGCGGCAAGAGGTGTGGCAACACACACATTTATTCAGTTTGCCGATTATGAGAGAGCAAGGATAAGCATTAAGGATGAAATAGACCGCCTTTACGGTAAAGGAATACTTTCCGAGGCTCAGGCAAAGGCGATCAATGTAAGAGCTGCTGAGGTCTTTTTCAAAAGTCCGTTGCTGGAAAGAATACTTGCAAGTGACAAGGTTATGCGCGAAAAGAAATTCACAATTGAGGTGCCTATAAGCGAGATATACAAGGAGCTTTCGGAGTATTCGGATGAAATGATGATGATTCAGGGTATTGCTGACTGTGCTTTCCTTGAAGACGGCAAGCTCGTGGTTGTGGACTATAAAACCGACTCTCTTGCTACGGAGCAGGAATTTATAGACAAATACTCCTCACAGGTGCTTTTATATAAGAAAGCTCTCAGAATTTGCACCGGCTATGAGGTAAAAGAAACGCTTCTTTACTCCTTTAATTTAGGTAAAGAAATAGCCGTAAAATAACAAATAAAAAAATAATTAAAGAAATTTCAAAAAAATGTTGATTTTTGATTTAGTGTGTGATACAATACTATCCGTTAAATAATGTAAAGAACCGAAATGAGGTGAAATCAATGCAGAAGGATATTCATCCTAAGTACGAACAGACACAGGTAAGATGCGCTTGCGGCGCTGTTATTGAAACAGGCTCAACAAAGAAAGATTTGCGTGTAGATATTTGCTCAAACTGCCATCCTTTCTTCACAGGTAAGCAGAAGCTCGTTGATACAGGCGGACGTGTTGACAGATTCAATAAGCGTTTCAATCTTGCAAAGAACAAATAAGTTTCTCAAAAAAAGTAGACGGTACAACAGAAAGTGCCGTCTTATTTTCATTTAAGTTGATGATATATAATCAGGGAGGTGCTGAGAATTGTCGAGCTACAAAACAATAAAAAACGAAAGCAGTGACGAATTCATAGAAAAAAAGTCACGCTTTATAGGTTATGTACGTCCTGTTAAAACTCAGCAGGAGGCTCTTGATTTTATATCTGAAATCAAAACCAAGCATTGGGATGCCACTCATAATGTTTACGCTTATGTGCTTCGTGAGGGCGGAATAAGGCGCTTCAGTGATGACGGTGAGCCACAGGGTACTGCAGGCATTCCGTCACTTGATGTGCTTCTGAAAGAGGATGTCACAGACTGCTGTGTGGTTGTTACCCGTTACTTCGGCGGGATAATGCTCCGTGCAGGCGGACTTGTGAGAGCCTATTCCCACGGTGCTAAAATTGCACTTATGGCAGGCGGCATTATAACTATGTCTCTTTGCAAAATTGTCAGGGTGAAAAGTGACTATAATTTCTATGGCAGACTGGTACCCCTCATATGCGAAGAGGGCGGTATTGTGGAAGATACACAGTTTACAGACAATGTGGAAGTTACCTTCAGAATACCTGAGGATAAGGTGTCTCACTTTGAAAGCAGGCTCGTTGATGTTTCCTGCGGCAAATTCCACAGTGAAGTCATAGATGAAAAATACTGCGAGACATAAACAATTTCTTTTATAAATTTTAAGGGGAAAAATGGCGTTTTTGCGTATAAATATATAGAAATCCTTAAAAGGGGTGAAACTATGTCTGATATAAGGCTCAGAACATTGGAAAATGAGAGAAAGACCATAAGTGAATACGGCTTTTTGTGTGAAAACACAAAAGGCAGGCTTGTCCCTGAGGCTGAGTGTCCCGTAAGAACGGCTTTTCAGAGAGACCGCGACAGAATCATTCACTGCAGTGCTTTCCGCCGTCTTAAGCATAAGACGCAGGTTTTCCTTTCTCCTGATTCGCATCATTACAGAACGAGACTTACTCACACCCTTGAGGTGTCACAGATAGCAAGAACGATTGCTATGGGTCTGGGACTTAACGAAACACTGACAGAGGCTATTGCTTTAGGTCACGATTTAGGTCATACTCCCTTCGGCCATGCAGGGGAGAGGGCTCTCAACGAGGTTTTCCCTGAAGGCTTTAAGCACTATCAGCAAAGTCTCAGAGTTGTGGATTTTCTCGAAGATAAGGGTAAGGGTCTCAACCTCACCTATGAGGTAAGAAACGGCATTGTCTGCCATACAAGAGGCGAGGAGGCATGCACCCTTGAGGGCAGAATTGTCAAGCTTGCCGATAAAATCGCCTACATAAACCATGATATTGATGACGCTGTAAGAGGCGGAGTTATAAGCGAGGGCAATATTCCCGTTGAGGCAAGACGCTATCTCGGTGAAACCAAGAGCCAAAGAATAAACACACTCGTTATGTCGGCAATAAACAATTCTGTTGATACGGTTTGTCTTGACAGTGATGTGCAAAGCGCTTTCGATATACTTCACGAGTTTATGTTTGACAGGGTTTATACCAATCCTGTCTGCAAGGGTGAGGAAAGCAAGGCTATTGCTCTTATACAGAAGCTTTATGAGTTTTTCAGGGCTCACCCGGACGAGCTTCCCAATGAATATATAGCAATTGCCTGGAAGGATGGCGCAGAGCGTGCTGCGGTAGATTACATAGCAGGCATGACAGACGGCTATGCACTTAAGGTTTTCAGCGACTATTTTATTCCCAACGGCTGGAACGGATGAAACGAATTCGGAATTAAGAATTCGGAATTCGGAATCGCGGGCAAACTCCTTTGAGAAAACAACTCTTTTCCCGCCGAGGGAGAATGAGATAAATAAGAATTTGACGAGGGCATTTGTAAATGGGAAAGCAAATTAATTATTGGATGGATTATGAAAATTTTCGTGAGTTAGCGAAAACTGCTGTGTTGTTAGGTTGCGTTATTGTTAAAGATGATAAAAGCACTGGAAAAGTAAGTCAATCAAGCGATATTTCAATTGTAACAGAAGATTGTTATAATTACTATTTTTATCTCCCAAGCGCTGGCCCTTTAAAAATTAAAAAATATGAATCTGTAGAATTTGTAGATCGCCTGTTTAATGAAACAGGAAATGCAGTTATAGAGGCAGGATATTCTAAGATATGGGATGGAAAGAAACGAATTGACCGAAATCGATTGTTTTTAACAACGGGATACTATAATGAAAATGAAGAGTTTATCTATAGGCCTGACTGTATTATTAATATTTATAATAAATTGGCGAGGAAAGTAAAAACGCTTGCTCCGTATACTGAATTAGTCGATATACACAATGGTAAAGAATGGATTCACAAAGAATATGTGACAAAATATTGTTTGAGATTAAGAAACGAAGAAAGCTATTTTTTATTTCAGTGATGATAAGATTAATATCCTTGTCAAAGGAAAAGAGACAGATAACTTCCAATTTACCCCTGCGGGTATGAGCTAAAATATTACCGGAAGGCCGGATGCAATTCCGAATTCCGAATTCATAATTCATAATTAAAATTTGAAAGGGCGGTGAAATTATGGCAGGCAGGTTTCCTGATGAATTTCTCACTGAGCTGAGAATGAGATGCGATATAGAGCAGACAATTTCGATGTACACTCCTCTTAAAAGACGCGGAAAAAATCTTGTTGGACTTTGTCCTTTCCATAATGAAAAAACACCGTCGTTTACAGTTTATCCCGATTCACAGAGCTTTTACTGCTTCGGCTGCGGTGCAGGCGGAGAGGTCATCAGTTTTATAAGACGTGCAGAAAATCTCGATTTTGCCGAGGCTGTACGCTATCTCTGCGATAAAGCCGGTATGGTTATGCCCTCAGAGGGTTATGACAATTCTATGGCTGAAAAAAGAAAGAGAATCTATGAGATAAATAAGGAAGCTGCAAGGTTTTTTAACTCCTGCCTTTTTAGCGAGGAAGGCAAGGAGGGCCTTGAATATTTCAAGGCAAGAGGTATGAAAAAGAGTACTATTACCCGTTTCGGTCTTGGTTACGCTCCGAATAAGTGGGATTCACTCTTAAAGCATATGCGCGAGAAGGGCTATTCTTGGGAAGAACTCTATGAAGCAAATCTTGCCAACAAAAGTGAAAAAGAGGGCAGGGTACGTTTCTACGATGCCTTCAGAAACAGAGTTATGGTTCCCATTATTGATGTACGTGGTAACGTAGTGGCTTTTGGCGGCAGAGTACTTGACGACAGTAAGCCTAAATATATAAACTCCTCAGATACTCTTGTTTATAAAAAGAGTCTTGGTGTTTTCGGCCTTAATTTTGCCAAAAGCTCAGGCGAAAAAAGCCTTATTTTAGTAGAAGGCTATATGGATGCCATCACACTTCATCAGGCAGGCTTCACCAATGTTATTGCCTGTCTTGGTACTGCATTCACCGGTGAAATGGCACATCTGCTGTCACGCTATGCAGATGAAATTCTGCTGTGCTATGACAATGACGAAGCAGGTCAGAAGGCAACCTCAAGAGCTCTCGGAGTGCTTAATTCCATAGGTATGAAGGTGCGTGTCGTTCATCTTAGTGGCGGCAAGGACCCGGACGAAATCCTGAGAAAATACGGTCCGGAAAGAATCAAAAATCTTATTGACGGTGCGGCAAATGATATTGAGTTTGAGTTGCTCAGAGCAAGAAAAGACCTTGACCTTATGAGCAGTGACGGTAAGATGAAATATCTTGATGCGGCAGCGGAGATACTTGCTAAAACCAAAAACAAAATAGCTCAGGATATTTACTCATCACGCCTTAGTGAAGAGCTGAATGTAGGTAAAAAATCAATTCTGACAAGAATTGAGCAGATAGGCAGAAAAACTGCCAGAATCGAAAACAAAAACCGCTTTAAAAATATTCAGCAGACCGCTATGAGCGAAAATGCAAAGGTTGCACTGCAGAATTCCACGAATGTTAAGGTAATAAAAGCGGAAGAATTATTTATAGCGTGTATTTTTTATAATCCCGATTTTTTGCGGCATATCGGTGATGCGATAACTCCCGAGGATTTCAGCGTCAGCGATAACAGAGCAATATTCGCTGCCGTTAAAGACAGAATAGAAGAAGGGGAGAGCCTTGAGTTTACCTTCTTTTCACAGAGCCTCACACCTGAGCAGATGAGTGCTTTTGTGAGAATAACAAAGAAAAACGAAAATCTTTCCTCTACCTTCAAAACCTGCACTGACTGTATTGATGTCATAAAGCATGGGCGCGAAAGCAGCTCAAAGCCGGCTGCTGCAGCTATGAGCGATGAAGAATTCCTCAGGCTTTTCAATAAAAAAAGCACAAATAATTGATAAAACCTATTGCTGAAAACCAGTTAATAGATTATAATAAACCAAACGGAAAGGCAAGGATGTAATATTATGGATAATCATGAGAAGGAATTACTCTTAAAAGCACTTATTGACAGAGGCGTTGCAAACGGCAAAATCAATTCATCCGAAATTGATGCAGTTATCGTTGAAGCTGATGTCGATATGGAAAAAATGGATGAAATATATTCAAAGCTGGAAAGCAAGGGCGTTGAAATCATAGACGACTTCAGCGGTGATTCACTTGACGATATCACTGTTGATATTGATATGCCCAAGGACTATGACAGTGTATCAGTTTCAGCTGTTGATGCCAAAAGTGTTATCGATGACCCCGTTAAGGTTTATCTCAAAGATATCGGCAGAGTACCCCTGCTGTCACCCGAAGAGGAAATCGAGCTTGCTATAAGAATTGAAAACAACGATAAGGAAGCTAAGGAAATTCTCACAAAGGCTAACCTTCGTCTTGTTGTAAGTATTGCAAAGAAATATGTGGGCAGAGGTATGATGTTCCTTGACCTTATTCAGGAGGGTAACCTTGGTCTTATCAAGGCTGTTGACAAGTTTGACCACTCAAAGGGCTTCAAGTTTTCAACCTACGCCACATGGTGGATAAGACAGTCAATCACAAGAGCTATTGCAGACCAGGGCAGAACTATCCGTATCCCCGTTCATATGGTTGAAACCATCAACAAGGTCAAGAAGGCAAGCAATATGCTGCTTCACCGCGACGGCAAAGAGCCTACTCCCGAGGATATTGCAAAGGAGCTTGGTCTGAGTGTTGATAAGGTACGCGAAATTCTGCGTATTTCACAGGAGCCTGTTTCCCTTGAAACTCCCATCGGCGAGGAGGAGGACAGCCATCTTGGTGACTTCATTCCCGATGAAGATGCACTTTCACCTGCTGACGCAGCGGCTATGACCTTCCTCAAGGCAAAGGTAAATGAGGTTCTCGAAACACTCACTCCCAGAGAAGCTGAAGTTCTGCGCCTTCGTTTCGGTCTCGGTGAGGGTACTCCTCAGACCCTTGAAGAAGTTGGTAAGGCCTTTAACGTAACAAGAGAGCGTATCAGACAGATTGAAGCAAAGGCTCTTCGCAAGCTTCGTCACCCCAGCAGAAGCAAGCACCTCAAGGATTTATAATTCACACAATTAAGGGGCTGTCCTTTCAAAGGGCAGCCTTTTTCATTATATATATGCTTTTTATGGGTATCCTATGTTGTAGAATAAGGCGTATTTTGTGCAATATCGATAAAATGCTCAGCTTAGATTTGTTTAAAATGAGCAAGTCTACAAATTTGTCTGAGAAATAAAAAAATATTGACAAAATGAGGCTCTTGAGCTATAATATTTTGGCATGCGATTATAAGCATACAATAATTTTAAAAGAAAGGAGTTGCTACGATTGCCTACCTTTAACCAGTTAGTTCGCAGCGGTAGAGAAACACTCGTTAAGAAGCCGAAGGCTCCTGCTCTTCTCAAGGGTCTCAACTCAAAGAAGAACGTGATGAC
>JAZTYQ010000062.1:0-2144 GCA_045637065.1 Acutalibacteraceae bacterium | reverse complement strand
ACATACAAATTTAAAATCAGACCCTATACAAAAACTGAAGACGGAACAGTTATCTGGGGTAGTTATTCAAGTGTACTGACAACTGCAACCAAAACTGCAACACCTACTTTAAAAGTTGCTACGGCTTCTGGCAGTAAAGCAACACTCAGCTGGAACAATGTCAGCGGCGAAAGCGGTTATCAGGTTTATTACTCAACCTCAAAGAACGGTACATATAAAAAGATGTCAAATGTTGCCGCAAATAAAGTGAAATACACGACCTCAAAGCTCGCAGCCGGCAAGACTTATTACTTCAAAATAAGAACCTATAAAAAGGCTGACGGAAAAACTGTTTATGGCAGTTTCAGCAGTGTTAAG
This sequence comes from Acutalibacteraceae bacterium, assembly GCA_045637065.1. Lineage (GTDB taxonomy): Bacteria > Bacillota > Clostridia > Oscillospirales > Acutalibacteraceae > UBA6857. The sequence continues at coordinate 1,787 of JAZTYQ010000062.1, read as the reverse complement.
AGTTTAAAGATAAAATAACCTTCAAGCGGCGGGATAAAACCTCGCCGCTTTCTCTTTCTTCCCCGCGTACAACCAAAAGACAGTCTGAAACACTCGGCCTATCTTTTCTTTTTTCATCGCCCTCGCCGGGCAGGCAATACTTTTTCCTGCCGCGGAAAAAGTATTCAAAAACGCGTTGTTATAGTGTAGTAGCTTTTTTCGCCCAAATTATTGATTTAACAAAATCACAGTGTTATAATATAGTGTAATGATAAAAACTCTATAAAGCGGAGGCTTTTTATGAATAAAAACTATCTTATTGTCGGTGCGGGCAGAAGCGGCATTGCTGCAGCAAAAATGCTCACTGACCTTGGCTTCGACTTCACAATATATGACGGCAACAAAGACCTCGATACCGCTGCCGTAAAGGCTCAGATAGGCGCAGGCAAGGATATTCCCTTTATCTGCGGCGAAGTAAAAGAGGGCGGCCTCGAAGGCTTTGACATTTGTGTTGTCTCTCCCGGCGTACCCCTTGACACACCCATTATGCTTGCAGTTAAGAAAAGCGGTATCCCTGTTTACAGTGAAATTGAGCTGGCATACCTTTATGATAAGGGTGAAATTATTGCTATCACCGGCACTAACGGCAAGACGACCACCACTTCACTTGTGTACGAAATTGTGCGTTCCCACAATGAAAACACCCTCCTTGTGGGTAATATCGAAATCCCCTACACAGGACTTGCACTGACCTCAGTTGAAGGCGGTGCCACCGTGGCTGAGATAAGCTCCTTCCAGCTTGAGACCATGATAACTTTCAGACCTAAGGTAAGTGCCATTCTCAACATAACCCCTGACCACCTTGACCGCCACAAGACTATGGAAAACTATGCCGATATAAAAAAGAGCATCGCTAAAAATCAAGGCGAAGGCGATTTCTGCGTACTCAACTACGAGGATCCTTACCTTCGTGATTTCGGCAGGGAGATTAAATGCAAGGCCGTTTATTTCTCATCTGAGAGAGAGCTTGCCGAGGGCTGGTACTATAAAGACGGTACTATTTTTGAAGTCACAGACGGCAATGCAAAGCCCTTCATAAATGTTGACGAAACCAACCTTGTGGGTCTGCACAACTTTGAAAATATTATGGCTGCGGCGGCTATGACAAAGAGCTTCGGTGTACCTGAGGAAACAATCAAAGCTGCCATAAGACGTTTCAATGCCGTTGAGCATCGTATTGAGTATGTTGCCACAAAAAACGGCGTGAAATATTATAACGATTCCAAGGGTACCAATACAGATGCGGCTATTAAGGCAATTGATGCCATGCCCGGTGCAACGGTGCTTATTGGCGGCGGATATGACAAGGACGCTGATTTTGCTGAGTGGGTCAGCCACTTCCCCGGCAAGGTAAGAAAGCTTGTTCTCATCGGTCAGACGGCAGAAAAAATTGCTAAGACCTGTGAGAGTATCGGTTTTACGGACTACTGCTTTGCGGCTGATATGGCAGAGGCAGTAAAAATCTGCGCTGAAACAGCCAAAGACGGCGACTGTTGCCTGCTGTCTCCTGCCTGTGCAAGCTGGGGAATGTTTAAGTGCTATCAGCAGCGCGGAGATATCTTCAAAGAATTGGTTAAAGCATTATAACAACGCGTTTTTGGTTCTTTTTCCGCGGCAGGAAAAAGTTTTCCTCTTGCGGTTCCCAAAATCGCTTTTCGGCTTGGAGCGCCGAGCGATTTTGACCGCTGCGCCACAATCGCCCTTCCTTCATCCGCCACCGGCGGCGGTCGGGCTCTGCGCCCCTCAAA
>JAZTYQ010000061.1:0-22860 GCA_045637065.1 Acutalibacteraceae bacterium | reverse complement strand
TGTGAACGCCATTTCTCGTTTCAATTCTTTCAATAAGGTGGTCTCTGCCATCATCATCCGAGGCATAAACAAGATCGAGACAAGCCTGATCAATGGCAACAGGGTCAGTTGAAATGAGCATGCCAATATCTTTCATACAGGGGTGCTCTGCAAAGGCCCAGCAGTCACAGTCAATAGACATATTTTTCATAACATTGATATATATAATGTTGTCGCCGAAATACTTAACAACACTTGATGCTGCATCAGCCATAGATTCGAGAAAACTGTCGTGGTCGGCTGTCCATATCTTTTCAGGCTCGCCTGCGCCATGAATATATGCTTTGCCGAAAGAAGATGCCATACCGATTGAGAGCTGCTTTAGGGCTCCACCGTAACCGCCCATGGGATGACCCTTGAAATGAGACAGCACAAGCAGGGAGTCATACTTTTCGGTTTCTTTACCAATATAGTTTTTCTTGATGTGTTTTCCCTCGGGAATATCCAGCACCATGTCGGGGCCTTCACCGTCAAGAATTTCAGTGGCGAAATATTTGCTCCAGCCGTGTTTCTCAAGAGTTTTAAGGTGCTTGTCAGTTGTGTTTCTTTCACCGCTGTAAGCAGTGTTTGTTTCTACTACCGTACCGCCTACGGTCTCTATTATTTCACGCCAGAAATCGGGAGTGAGGAAATTCTGATTGCCTACTTCACCGCTGTGCACCTTAACTGCAACCTTACCCGGCAGAGTTTTGCCAAGAGCTTTATAAAGCTTTAATACACTTTCACTCTCGCAGTTTCTTATAAGATAAACCTTCTTCATAAAATCACCCTTTACAGTTGAGTTTTCTTCTACATTATAAAATTATAACTAAAATATGTCAAGTTCAGGTCAGAAATTGCTCTTTTACTCCTTGAAAACACCCTCGCAACAAAATCTAGCAGAGCTTTTTTGCCATTTTTTAATGACATTTAAGGTTAATTGCTATAAAATGGAAGCAGGAGGTGAGAACTATGTAAGCTCATAAAAAAACAAAAACTGAAATTTAAGGAGATGAAAAAATATGAAAACTCTCAAACTTAAAGAAAGTGATTTCACTTTTATCGGTATAGCCGTAACGGTTATACTTTATGTTATGAATGTTATCGGCACCGGCGTAATTGTCGGCGGCGATATAGGTCACATTGATACGGGAATTCCGTTTTACGGATTTATTGCACCCTTTATATTTATAGCTTTTGCCGCTTTTGTCGGTTATTATACGAAAAAACACTCAATGAAAACAGCTTTCACTGCAACCTATATAACCTTGGCTTTGCCTTTTGCATCCTATGCTTTATCGCCTATTATGGGCGGACCTCTTATTTTAATACCTATGTTTTTAGGTATGCCTGTCGGCTCTTTGTTTACTTATCTTCACGATGAAATATGTGAGCTTATGGATGTTCCGACTTATGAGGCAACATGGCTGATGTGTGTTATTATAGCGGTTCTACTTATACCGATAATTGTTGCACCTGTGGTTTACAGATTTACCAAGGCGCAGGAAAGTGAAGACTAAAAATATAAGGAGCCATCCTCGGATGGCTCCTTTTCATTTACACATATATAATTTCCCTGACCTGACTGCAGTTATCCGCAATAAACTCAGCACCTGCTTCGAGAAGCTCATCTTTTGTGCGAAAGCCCCACGTTACACCTATACATTTAAGATCTGCGTTGTGTGCTGTCTGCACATCAACCTCACTGTCGCCGATATATACGGCAGAGCAGCTGTCTGCACTGAAATGCGACAAGGCTTTAATCACATTTACGGGGTTTGGCTTTCTCTCGGCTTCTTCGGAAACGCCGATTGCTTCATCAATAAGCCCGGGAAAATAATCCTCGCAAAGCTCTTTGACTGCCTGATGAAGTTTATTTGAAACAACGGCAATTTTTATGTCCTTTCCCTTGAGTTCAGCCATCAGCTCCGTCACACCCTCATAGGGCGCTGTCATATCTCTCATATGCTCGAGATAATAGCCGCGGAAAACATCAAGACAGGCTGTCTGAGTTTCGGCGTCAATACCGTCGGGAGTTGACCTTTCCATAAGTTTAACAACTCCGTTACCGATGAAGCGTCTGACTTCGTCGAGGCTTCTTTCGGTGAAGGAAAACTCTCTCAAAGCATAGTTTACTGCGGCATGAAGGTCGCCGAGAGTGTCAAGGAGTGTGCCGTCAAGGTCGAATATTACTGATGAATACATATTATCTTACAGGCTTTGTGTCCCAGATATCTCTTGCATAGTCAGCGATTGCGCGGTCAGCAGCAAAGCGACCTGCACCCGCAATATTCATAAGGGACATTCTGTTCCAGGTTTCTCTGTCCTTCCACACTTCGTCAATCTTCTTCTGAGCTGCTCTGTAATCTGCGAAGTCGGCAAGCACCATATAGGGGTCGTGATGAACGATTGTGTTGCCGATTTCGGGGAAGATTTTACCGCCTATGCCTGCCTGGATGAACTCGATAACGCGTCTGAGTTCTGCATTATTGCTGAAGTAATTCATAGGCTGATAGCCGCGTCTCTTCAGGTCGTTAACTTCGGGAGTTGTCATACCGAAGAGGAACATATTATCGTCGCCCACAGCTTCGTGGATTTCCACGTTAGCACCATCAAGAGTGCCGAGAGTGAGTGCGCCGTTAATCATAAACTTCATGTTACCTGTGCCGCTTGCCTCAGTACCTGCAAGGGAAATCTGTTCGCTGACATCGGCAGCGGGCATAAGGCGCTCAGCCATTGTAACATTATAGTCTTCGAGATAAACAACCTTGAGTCTGCCTCTCATATCCGGCTCATTGTTGATAAGCTCAGCAAGGGCGCAGATAAATTCGATAATCTTCTTAGCCATAAAGTAGCCTGAAGCCGCCTTAGCACCGAAAATATATGTTCTGGGAACATAGTCACCGTCCGGGTTGTCTTTTATTTCAAGGTACCTTGCCACAATCTGAAGTGCGTTAAGATGCTGACGCTTGTATTCGTGAAGACGCTTAACCTGCACATCAAAAATTGAGTTCGGGTCAAGCACAACGCCTGTCTGCTTCTTAACAAGAGCAGCAAAAGCCTTCTTGTTGTTTGTCTTGATTTTTTCAATGTTCTTAAGAACCTTCTTATCCTTTGCAAACTTTCTGAGATTTTCAAGCTCGTCTGCATTATAGATGAAGCCGTCACCGATAAGCTCTGTGATATATGCGGCAAGCTCAGGGTTTGACTGGCAGAGCCAACGTCTGTGGGCAATACCGTTTGTTACATTCTTAAACTTGCCGGGAGTAAGGTTGTAGTAGGAGTTGAAAACAGTGTCCTTGAGAATCTGTGAGTGAAGAGCTGATACGCCGTTAACACTGTGGCATGTAGCAACACAAAGGTTAGCCATTCTTACCACTCCGCCTGAAATAACTGCCATTTCCTCAACCTTGCCTGCATCAAAGGTTGTGTTCCAGATATAGCTGCGGTATCTGTTGTCAATTTCCTTAATTATCTGATAAATTCTGGGAAGAAGGCTTCTTACAAGGTCTTCGCTCCAGCATTCGAGAGCTTCCTTCATAACCGTGTGGTTGGTGTAAGCTGTTGTCTTTGTTACAATATTCCACGCATCGTCCCAGCTATAGCCGCACTCGTCAAGAAGTATTCTCATAAGCTCGGGAATTGAAAGTGTGGGATGTGTGTCGTTGATGTGGATAGCATTCTTTTCAGGAAGAGTATCAACACTGCCGAAGTGACGAAGATGTCTGCTGACAATATCCTGAACTGAAGCTGAAACAAGGAAGTACTGCTGCTTGAGACGAAGTGACTTGCCTTCGGGATGATTGTCTGAGGGATAGAGAACCTTGCTGATAACCTCAGCCATAGCCTGCTGCTCAACAGCCTTCATATACTGACCCTGATCGAAAAGTCTCATATCAAGTGAGGGTGCCTTGCTCTTCCAAAGACGAAGCACTGAAATGCCCTTGCCGTCTTTACCGCTGACAAACATATCATAGGGTACGGCAATGATATCACTTGTGTTTCTGTATTCAACACTGTGGTACTGATTATCCCAGTTATCGATAACCTCACCGCCGAAGCGTACTGTGAAGGTATCCTTCTCTCTGACGGTAAGCCATACCTCGCCGGCGGGAAGCCAGAAGTCGGGAAGCTCAGTCTGCCAGCCGTTAATAAGCTTCTGCTTGAAGATGCCGCACTCATAAAGGATGCTGTAGCCCATGCCGTAATAGCCCTGAGTTGCAAGACCGTCAAGATAACATGCAGCAAGTCTGCCAAGACCGCCGTTACCAAGACCTGCATCGGGTTCACAGTCAAAGAGCTTATCAAGCTTGATGCCGAAATCCTTGAGTGCATCTGACATAACCTTTGTCAGGTTAAGGTTGTAAAGGTTATTCTTGAGTGAACGACCCATAAGGAATTCCATGCTGAGATAGTATATTTTCTTTGAGTTTGCGTTGTTTGCATCAGCTCTGAATTCGCGCACGCCATCGTGCATAAGTTCTCTTACTACAAGAGCAACCGCCTTATAGTACTGCTCGTCGGTTGCTTCCTGAGTTGAAACACCGAAATAATGTGAAAGCTTGCCGGAAATTAAATCCTTTGCTTGCTTCTTTGTAAGTGAATAATTCATACAAAACCTCCAAATTATTCTATATAAAAGATTAGTTTTTCTTATTTATATGGTTATTTTATACTAAATTTGTCAGAATTTCAAGAGTAATAGTCAAAAATAGTAAAGTCTGTTATTTATAACGGAAATCGTCCGCCTTTTTAGTGCGATTTAACGATAAAAAGCGCGAAAATTTCCTGAAAATTCCTTTGCTGTGTCAAAAGACCGCCCTTTGAATAAACTGTTATTGAGAAAATCAGCAAAATTCATTGTTTACGGAGGTTTTTTATGGCAAAAACATATGGAAGCTTTCTCGGCGCAAACACTCCCCGCGGCTTTGTCAGTCTCTTTGATGAAATGTATAATCCTTATCAGAACGGCAGAGCTTTTATAATCAAAGGCGGCCCCGGCACGGGAAAATCAACCCTTATGAAAAAAATCGGCAGAATATGCGAGGAAAGAGGTCTTGATGCTGAGTGGGTTTATTGCTCAAGCGACCCCCAAAGCCTTGACGGCATTATCATCCCGGAAAAAGGTATATGCGTTGCTGACGGCACCTCACCCCACACCCTTGAACCGAAATTTCCCGGTGCCGTTGAAAATATAATTAACACGGGTGACTTCTGGGACAAGGGCAAGCTTTATGAGAGAAGAGACGAAATCCGTACCCTGACGCTGGAAAACTCAATCCACCATCGTCGCAGTGCAAGGTACCTTGCCGCCGCGGGAAGCATAAACGATGAAAATATGCGTCTTACAAGCAGATACACCGACCAAGACAAAATAAACGGCTTTGCCCTTCGCTTTGCCGCAAGGGAATTGCCGGCAAAAAAAGAGGGGGCACCGGGCAAAAGAATAAAACGCTTTATAAGCGCAATCACACCCTACGGCAACATTTTCCTTGACAGCACTGTCACTGCCCTTGCCACAAGAATAATCGGCATTGATGACGAATACACGCTTGCTTCATCCTTGCTTGCAGACAGAATAGGTGAAGCCGCCATAAAAAACGGCTATGATGTAATTTTCTGCCACTGCCCCTTCAAGAGTGATATGCAGTGCGAACATATTATTATTCCCGAGGCTCACCTTGCCCTCATAACTCTGAAAACCGCCCACAAAACGGACTTGAAATTTGACAGAATAATACATGCCAAAAGATTTTTAAATGATGATATTTCATCTGTTGCCATTACTCTGCGTTTTAACAGAAAGCTTATTAAAGAGCTGACGGCAGAGGCAATAAATGCACTCTCCAATGCCAAATCAACCCACGATAAACTTGTAAAGCTCTATTCCCAGGCTATGGACTTTTCTTCACTGGAAAAATATTGCGAAAAAATAACTGCTACCCTCTTTTAGAACATCTTAATTCATAGTTTATTCATTCTTTAACACAAAATTAATGATATACTGATTTTTGGCGATTAACGCAAAAGGTTTTATTATATGGAGGATGTAAACTATGAAAAAATGTTGGTTTGACTACAAAACCGTAATTGTTTCAGGTGCTTCAAGCGGTATAGGCAAAGGCCTCGTTATCAGACTTGTAAAGGACCACGGCTGTAATGTTATCGGCATTGCAAGAAACGAACAGAGACTCCTCGGTCTAAAGGAAGAGCTTGGCACTCTGGGCTACAAGTTCTCTTACTACACCTTCGACGTTTCACTTAAAGAGAAGTGGGTAGAATTTGCACAGACACTTGAAAAAGAAGGCATTCAGCCTGATATTCTTATCAACAATGCAGGTATCCTTCCCAAATTTGACCGTTTCGAGCATTACACTCTTGAGGAAGTTGACAAGGCTATGCAGATTAACTTCTATTCATGCGTATATTCAATGAACGAGCTTATGCCCCTCATTATGCGTTCAGAGAGTGCAGGCATCGTGAATATCGCTTCATCATCAGCTCTTTGCCCCCTTGCAGGCACATCAGTTTACTCAGCAAGTAAGGCTGCTCTCAAGAGCTTCACAGATGCTGTTCGTGAAGAACACAGAGACAACTGCTACTTCGGTCTTGTTTGCCCCGGCTTCACAAAGACAGACATTTTCCGTAACCAATCAGAATCAACAGACAAGGCTCAGAAGGCTATGGATATGGTTTCTTCAGACTGCGATAAGATGGTTGACTGGATTATCAACGGTATGTGGAAAAAGAAGGAAGACATGGTTTTCGGCGTTGACGCTTATCTTATGGATATAGGCAACAAGCTCTGCGGTACTCTTTGCTCAAACCTTGCAAGTAAGGTTATGAGAATTTCAGGCCTTGATATGTTTAAGAACATTTATAGCTAAAAACGAAAAAATAATGGGCTGTACTCCGTTTCGGGTACAGCCCATATTGTTTAATATATGAATGTCCAGTTTTCCTCGAGAGCACCTTCAAAAGAAGCCGTTCCCTCCATACCTAATATTGTTGTGGCACCGTCACCGTTCATAGCTACTCTTTCTTTGAGTGTTGTGATTTTGCCGCTTGCACCGTCAACAGTGAACTCAATTGTTGAGGCAGGATAGTGCATATCACCTCTTGTTACGGTGATGGGCAGATCAAATGCAGTTATATCAAGATAGCCAAGCGTTACATCGTGATAGGGCGGCACGGGATTGGTAATAGTAGTATCCTCTGACACAAGAGTTACATAATAAACGGTATTGTTACCCTGCTTCTCTGCTCTTGCAGATGCTACCGCAGCAGAGGTGAGATTGAAGTCCTTGCCCTTTGGGGGAATAGCGTCTTTGGGTGTCACGGCATTTCCGTTCGCGTCCACACCCAGACCGCCTGAAAAGGTATAATTCTCTTCGGGAGCAAGGTCATCTGTAATGCCGCTGATGACGTTATTTATCATATTAATTGCCGAAGGCACCGAACAGTCAACAACATTGACATAAACGCTTGCCGTTTTATGGGCCTGCATATTCTGCTCACTTCTGAGCTGATTCATATACTTGGACACATCAGCTATAATTTCATCTTTTGATTTGTCTGAAACCTCTGACTGCACCGGAGGTTTTGTGCCCTCGGTGGGAGTATCATCCGGCACCTGAGTAGGAGTGTTATCCGAGCCTTGTGTAGGTGCCTGAGTAGGTGCTGTTGTCTGAGGTGCAACCGTATGCAGCTGACTGTCTGTATACTTTTTCTTCTCAGCATAGCTGCCTATTTCAAAGCCCATAACAAAAAACCACAAAGCAAGCACCGCTGCTATAATTATTTTAACTTCTTTTTTCATAGCCGTTCTCCTTTTGTTGCTGTATATGCAAAGAAATTAATATTCCTCTAATACCATACTACATTTTTCTCCTTCTTGTCAAGTAAAATAATGAAAGACCCTTTTAATTTACAGCCCACTCACAAAGTATTAATCTTTACTTTAAAATCATAGCCACACCAAGACCTATGGCTACTCCAAGCAAAAGACTCAGAGTGATTTTCAGCACTTCCGTAAGCTTATTATTCTTAACCTTTGTCGGCGGAGGTACTGAGGCGCCGCCCGCTATAAGTGAAGCCCGTTCCCTGATTTTGCCTTCGCTTATTCCCACATATTCGGGGTGAACAAAAAAAATAATGCGTTCAAAATAGTCGCAGCCTGTTTCCCTGACCTCAACAACCTGTCTGTTTACACCTTTTATCATAACTTACTTATCTTCCCTTCAATAATTTTATGAATATAGTTTTATGTAAAGCAGTAATTTTTATACTTTTCTGCGGCAGGTCACAAACGAAATTTGTAGAAAATTTACTGATTTTTTTGTCTATATTTACATAGGTGTTTTTCCACCTTTTCCACATAGTTTTAAACAAAAACAGGAGCAAAACTGTTGAAAAGAGTGTGGAAAAAGTGGATAACTCCCATAAAATCAAGGTTTTTTACTGTTAAAAAACCATTTAATGTGTAAAAGTGCCAATGTTGAAAAGTTTTTGCTGTGTATAACCTTTTCTTAAATCTTTGTGAATTTATACCTACAGTTTGTGCTGTGCGACATTTTTCCATATTTTTCACAACAGTAAATCTTGAAAAAATATATTGACTTTTAGCTGTTTTTGAGTTAAAATGACTTAATATATTTTAAGGGTACAAAATCTCCCTTTTTTCCACTGTAACTCACCCTTTTCAAAAGGGGATTAAATATGCTGAATAAACAGAGAAAGGATCACGAATTATGCAGTACAATTCCAAATTTGTTAAAGAAGGTCTTACCTTCGACGATGTTCTTCTCATTCCCGCAGAGTCAAATGTGCTTCCCGCTGATGTAAGTCTTGAAACACAGCTCACAAAAGGCATCAGACTCAATATCCCCGTAATGACAGCAGCTATGGATACCGTAACAGAATCCAGAATGGCTATAGCTATTGCCCGTGAAGGCGGTCTGGGTGTTATCCATAAGAATATGACCATTGAAGAACAGGTCAAGGAAGTTGACCGTGTTAAGAGAAGTGAAAACGGTATCATCTCAAACCCCATTTTCCTCGCTCCCGACAACTATGTTTATGAAGCTGAAAATATTATGCACTCCTACAGAATTTCAGGTGTGCCCATCTGTGAAAACGGTAAGCTTGTAGGTATCCTCACAAACCGTGACCTGCGCTTCCTCTCAGATTACAACATCCCCATTAAAGATGTAATGACTAAGGATAACCTCGTTACTGCTCCCTTCGGCACAACTCTTGACGAAGCTAAGCTTATCCTTATGAAGCATAAGATTGAAAAGCTTCCTCTTGTTGATGATAACGGATATCTCAAGGGTCTTGTAACAATCAAGGATATTGAAAAGGCTGTTCAGTACCCGAGCTCTGCACGTGACAGCGAAGGCAGACTTCTCTGTGCAGCAGCTCTCGGCGCAACACCCGACGTACTTGACAGAGCCACTCCCCTTGTAGCTGCAGGCGTTGATGCATTTGTTCTTGACTCAGCTCACGGCCACAGCCAGAACATCCTCAAGGCGGTTTCAAAGGTTAAGGCCGCATTCCCCAATATTTCACTTATTGCAGGTAATGTTGCAACTGCAGAGGCAACCAAGGCTCTTATCGAATCAGGCGCTGACTGCGTTAAGGTCGGTATCGGCCCCGGCTCAATCTGTACAACACGTATCGTTGCAGGTATCGGTGTACCTCAGATTACAGCTATTTATGACTGTGCTGAAATGGCTGCCAAGTACGGCATCAATGTTATCGGCGACGGCGGTATCAAATATTCAGGTGAAATCGTTAAGGCAATTGCTGCAGGTGCTTCAGCTATCATGGTTGGTTCACTTGTTGCAGGCTGTGAAGAATCACCCTCAGACACAGAAATCTATCAGGGCAGAAAGTATAAGGTTTACCGCGGTATGGGTTCAATTGCTGCTATGAATAAGGGCAGCAAGGACAGATACTTCCAGGCAAACAACAAAAAGCTCGTTCCCGAAGGCGTTGAAGGCCGTGTACCTTATAAGGGAACTCTCGGCGAAACCGTATATCAGATGATGGGCGGTCTTCGTGCAGGTATGGGCTACTGCGGTTGTGCAACAATTGATGAGCTTAAGGAAAAAACCCAGTTCATCCGCATCACAAATGCAGGTCTTATCGAAAGTCATCCCCACGATATTTCAATCACTAAGGAAGCTCCCAACTATTCAATGGGCAACAACTGATGACAGCGCGTTTTTGGTTCTTTTTTGGCGCCAGCAAAAAGAACGCATGCCCGGCGAGGGCAATATAAAGAAAATTAACCGAGTTGATTTTATCAGCTCGGTTTTTGTTTGCGGTACGCGGGGAAGTTTCTGCAAGAGGCGGGCGGCGGCTCCATTAAATCGCAAAGCGATTTTACGGCGACCTGTGGTCGCCGCCACGAACACCGTTCGTGTATGGAGCCGCCCCGCCACCTGAAAGTTTCATCCCACCAAATTTAATAGTATAAAAAAAGCAGTATCATCACACAAAATGGGGATGTTACTGCTTTTTAAATTCTTCACCGTTAATGAGGTAATCAATTGAAACATTGAAATATCTTGATAATTTATTGAGCATTTCGAGGCTCGGCTCACGCTTGCCGTTTTCATAGTGGGAAAGAGCTTCACGCGAAATGTTTAAATCCATGGCAACCTTTTGCTGATTCAGGTTGCGTGATTTTCTTATTTCTTTCAGTCCCTTCATCACAACCACCTCTTGACTTTATTGTAACAGTTTGTTACAATAATTATGTTACATTTTGTTACATATTGATTAAGGAGGAATTGTAATGAAAAAGACGAAGAAATTTTTGAGTTTGATGTTGGTAGTGCTGATGTGTTTCAGTTGCTTAATTATGCCAACTCAGGCGGCAACATTCAATGATATTAACCAATCAGGTGTTTTTGTCAAACAACAGGTTACTGGTAGTACAGGAACATGCACTCTTGCTTCTGCAGTTATGATGGTAAGAAGAACTGCAATGGCATCTGGAAATAACAATTGGGCTTCTATTACAGAATCATCGATGCGCGGAACAGCTTGGTTAGAAGGCTCGGGCCTTTGGCACAATTTTACCTATGCTGGTGTTAGTGTAGGACATTCCACTATAAGTTCAAATAGAAAAAGCACTTATATAAATCTGCTAAAAACATATCCACAGGGTGTTGTTGCATGGAACGCAGGCAATGGTGGTCAATTTCATGCTGTTTTGCTGACAGACTATGATGCAAATACAGACACCTTCTATTGCTCTGATCCTGCCCCTGGAACAGCAAATGGAAGAATTCCTCTTTCTTCATCTTCTATTGTGGGTAGTGGACAGGATGGTAAAATTAACAATTTAGATCGTTATTGGTATGTCAAATCTCCCTCAATTACCTTAACTTCAAATGAACCTACAAAAATCGTATACCCCACTGACGGTGGCATATATAAAATTGCCTCAGGTGTTGGCAATAATATGTATTTGGATTTTGCTTGCACAAACACAAATATTCAGATATATGAAAACTGTGACGGTCACAGTAACCCCGACTTTGTAAAGAGTCAGTATTTCAAACTTACTCATGTAGGTGATGGTTGGTATACTATAACAAATACCGGCAACGGTTTGGCTATGGATGTGTATGATTGGATTTCAGCTCCCGGTACAAATATTAGCCAGTATTCTCTTCATAAAGGAGATAATCAGCTTTTCAGATTCTATGATGCAGGCAACGGATATTGCTATATTAAGTCAAAACTCGGAACTTATGTAGATGTCCAAGATGGTAATAATGTGAGCAACACTAATGTATGGGCGTATTCATTTAACGGCTCAAATGCGCAGAAGTGGAAACTGCAGAGCCATTCACATTCATATAGCTCAAGTGTTACAACTCAGCCTACCTGCACCAAAACAGGTGTTAAGACATACACTTGCTATTGTGGTGTGAGCTACACAGAAACAGTTGCTAAGAAAGCCCATTCATATACTTCATCAGTAACAACTCAGCCTACTTGCTCCAAAGAGGGTGTAAGAACATATAAGTGTTCTTGCGGTGCAAGCTACACAGAAAAAATAGCTATGACAGCTCATACAAACAAAAATGGTGATAACAAATGTGATGTCTGTGGTTATATCTATAAAGCCGAGCCCACAACTATTATATATCCAACCAACGGTGGCATTTATAAAATAGCTACAGGTGTTGGTGATAATATGTATCTGGATTTTTCTCTTTCAAGAGATAAAATTCAGATATATGAAAATTGTGACGGTCACCAACTTCCGGAGTATATTCAGAGCCAATATTTTAAACTGACTCATGTTGGTGACGGTTGGTACACTATCACAAACATAGGCAATAATTTGCTTGTGGATGTTTCTGAAGAAAGTTTTTCTCCCGGAACAACAGTCCTTCAGAGAGAATATCATGGAAAAGACGATCAATTGTTCAGATTCTATGATGCAGGCGACGGATATGTATGCATAAAATCTAAATATGATTTATACTTAGATGTAATAGATGGTGTAAATGCAAACCATACCAGTGTTGGTGTGTTTTTATTCAATGGATCAAGCGCTCAGAAATGGAAGCTTGAAAATCACATCCACACCTATTCATCATCAATCACAACTCAGCCTACCTGCTCAAAGGAAGGTGTTGAAACCTTTACTTGCTTCTGCGGTGACAGTTACACCAAAACAATATCTAAAACAGCTCATATATACACATCTTCAATAGGTGCTCAATCTGATACAAGCAAGGCTGTTAAAACATATACGTGTTCTTGTGGTGATACTTATACAGAAATTGCTGCAACGCAATCTTACAGTTCAACATATAAGGGAACAACATATGCTATATATGAAGGTTCAATGCCTTACAAAGAGGCAAAGGAATTTTGTGAAAAGTTTGGCGGACATTTGGTAAAAGTAACATCTCAGGAAGAAAATGATGTTGTTCACGAATTGATTCTTGCCCTTGGATATTCAGGATATACATGTTGGATAAACGGCACAGATGAAAATAACGAAGGCATATGGCTTTTTGATGACGGAAAAGAAATGCCGTATTTAAACTGGGATGAAGGTGAGCCAAACAGTCATCAGGGCAATGAACAGGATTATTTAGCCATGAATGGCGCTGGTAAATGGGATGACTATCACGGAAGTGCGTTCGGCTTTGTCTGTGAATTTCCTCATGAACATTCATATTCATATAAGGTTACAAAAGCAGCTACTTGTACATCATCAGGCATTAAAACATTTACTTGTGCTTGCGGTGACAGTCACACAGAAACAATAGCTAAAACAGCTCATAACAGCAACACTATTATCCCTGCTGTTGCTCCCACCTGCACAAAGACAGGTCTCACAGAAGGCAAGAAGTGCTCAGCTTGCGGCACAGTTACTGTTGCTCCGAAGACAGTTGCCAAAAAAGCTCACTCCTACACCTCATCAGTTACCACTCAGCCCACCTGCACAAAAGAGGGCGTGAGAACATATAAATGTTATTGCGGTGCGAGCTACACAGAAACAATAGCTAAAAAATCTCACACCATCGTCACTGACAAAGCTGTTTCAGCAACCTGCACAAAGACAGGTTTAACAGAAGGCAAGAAGTGTTCAGCTTGCGGCACAGTCACTGTTGCTCAAAAGACAGTTGCAGCTCTCGGTCACAAGGATGCAAACGGTGACTATAAGTGTGATAACGGTTGCGGTTATGAATATGACAGACCTGCATCCGACACGCCCTCAGACCCCTCAAAGGATTGCTCATGCAATTGCCATAAGGGCGGCATAGCAGGAGTCTTCTTCAAGATTATCCTCTTCTTCCAGAAGCTCTTCAGAACAAATAAAGTTTGTGCCTGCGGAGTGGCTCACTATTAATTCACATAAAAACAAAAACGGCGAGGAAAACCAATTCCTCGCCGCTGTTTTTGTCGCGTACAATATTAATTTATCAGAATGAGATAAGTGCTGCTATGTAAATGATAACCTTCTGCAGGAAAGCAAGAAAGCTTGCCCAGATTGATTTGAAGCCTGCAACTGTATCGTCGCCCACGATATCACCGAGAATTTCCTCACCGTCATATTCTGTTTCGGTGTAGGTGGCACTGAATGTGATTTCATAAATGGGTGTGCCTTCCTCAATTACGGGGAGCTTCTCATAAATTGTACCAGTGTAGTAATAGTTGTTAGTTTCCCAACCGCCGAATTCATACTTGATACCGTTTGAGATTTCTCTTCTGACATCAGGTGCCTGAGAATTGAAATCCTCTTCATAGTCAACCTGAATGGTCTTGACAAGCTCACCACCAATTACAAAATTAACAGTAATGGGTTTTTCGTCTGCTGCAAATGCTATTGTGCCGAGTGTAAAAAGCATTGCAAGCGCAAGCACAAGGGAAAGAACTTTTTTCATTTCTTTATCCTCCTTCTTATTTTATTTTGCCTCTTAATTTTAAAGCATAGACTATGGTTTGTCAATATTTACTGACTAATAAAATTGTTAATTTATCAACAATAACGATAAAATTTTTATCTTGTGAAATCTGTGTGAAATTATATAAAACCCGGTGTTAACTAAATATTATATGAA
Organism: Acutalibacteraceae bacterium; assembly: GCA_045637065.1. GTDB lineage: Bacteria > Bacillota > Clostridia > Oscillospirales > Acutalibacteraceae > UBA6857. The sequence goes on along the minus strand of JAZTYQ010000061.1, from coordinate 8,239 downwards.
AATTAAAAGCTGCCGGATAACCGACAGCTTTACTTGTTACTGTTGTTTCTTAGAAGCCGAATACTTCTGCGAAGTAACGGAAGAGCATGTTGAGTCTCTCAAAGATAGAAGCAATAAAACCTAAGAATGTCTGATTGCCTTCAATGTTCTTCTCTGTGAAAACAGCCTTATAAATGATTGTCTTTGTTGTTTCGCCTTCTGCTAAATAGGGAGCAGGAAGTGTGCTCTTCTGATAAAGTGCTTCGTCGAGAACATTGCCGTTTTCGTCCTGAGCCTGCCAGCCCTTAAAGGTGTACTTTGTAGTATCTGTGCTGTTTTTAGTAGGATTCTCAGGAGCAAAGGGTGTAAGGATTTCACCGTTCTTTACTGCAATTTCTCTTACAATGCTGTCGTCAACAACAAACATTACGGTAATAGGTGTGGTTTCTGCTGTGCTGCCTGCAGCAAATGTCATAACTGTGAACATTGAGAAAGCTACAAGAACTGACAGAAGAACTGCTAATGCTTTTTTCATAGGAATATTCCTCCGTTTCAATTTTGCTGTATCTTTAGTGATACTTAGGTACATTAATTATAAATCATTATTTTCTGTTTGTCAACATTTTCTTTTCATAAAAAAGTACCCGAACATTTCCGGGTACTTTGTAAATATCAATACTTTCTTGAAAGCATGCTGTCCGCTTCTTCTCTTGTGATTTTGCCTACATTGTAGTCAGCCATAATCTGAACATCCTTGTCGTTGAGCTTGTAGAACATCCAGATAGCAAGTGCAATTACAAGACCGATGATGGGCACAACATTATAGGTAAACCAGAGACCGTCAAGTGCTTCGGGAGTCTGCTGTGCAATAGCGTTGATTGCCTCAAGGCCTTCAAAGCTGTCAACACCTTCAAAGGTCTTGAAGCCGAAGAAGCCGAGAAGTGCAAGGCCCAATGAGCCTGAAATAGCAGCAGCGAGCTTAACTGCAAAGGTCTGGATAGCAAATGTGATACCCTTTGCTTCTGTGCCTGTTGTGTACTGGCCGTATTCTGCGCAGTCGGGTGTAAAGGTAAATGCAATAACACCGATAATACCCAGAGGAATTGAACGAAGCATAAATGTAATTGTAAACAGAAGGAAGCTGCCTCTTGTGGGAAGTACAAGAATTGAAAGAAGGATTGTGGCAACAACAGAAATCTTGAAGAGCTTTGTCTTATCCATCTTTCTCATAATTTTCGGTACGAGCAGAGCCATAATAAGCTGCGGCACGGCTGCAACAGTACCCGTGATAAGTGAGGCAAGTGAGTTGTTATAAATGTAGTAAGCTAAAATCATATGCAGTGCTGTGTAGGTCTGAGCACCTGAATAGAAGATATAGCCTAAGTAGTAGATAAGAAGATATTTGTTGCTGACAACATATTTTACCATTCTTCTTACGGTGAACTGCTCTTCGTCGATAGTCTTGTTTCTTTCCTGGCACTTTGTGCAGATAGGAATCATTGTAGCCATAGCAATAACTGCAACTATAATTGAAACCCAACCGTAGCCCAGACCAATGAATTCACTGATAAGCACTGAAACGAAAACTGTTGTAAGTGCAGAACCGATACCTGCTGTGATGCCCTTGAGTGAAAGGATTGTGTTTCTTTCTTCAACATTGCTTGTCATGGCAGTGATAATGCCGAAGGCAGGTACATCGCAAAGGGTGTAAGCTGTATCCCAGATTATGTAAGCAAGAGCAAACCATACAAGCTTTACAGTTTCGCTTGCGCCGCTGGGAATGATGAAAATTGCAATTGTTGCCGCGGGAGTAAGGGCGCAGGCAATTTTTAACCAGGGAATATACTTCTGACCGCTCTTGAACTGAATCTTGTCGAAGATTACGCCGAAGATAGCATCGTTAACTGCGTCCCACACCTTAACCGCAAGCATTACGGCAGCTGATTTAACAGGGTCAACACCGATAAGCAGAAGGAAGGTGGTAAGATAAGCCGCAATCATGTTGTAAATCATGTTCTGACCGAAGAAGTAGGTGTAATAGCTGCTTCTTTCAACCTTGTGGGTCTGCCACAGTGGATTCTGAGGCTTCTGAGTTTTTGTACTCATTTAAAAATCTCTCCTTTTCTTATAACAGCAAAAGCTGCTCTTTAGTTTTAAAGATAAGATGATTTTAACATTTTCTAACATTTAAGTCAATAAAAAAAGCAGAAATATAACCAAACATACAATAAATCGAAAATTCAAAGTATAACAGAACATAAAATGCCAATAATAAGCATACGATTAATCAGAAGTCCCTAAAAAAACACTTCTGTATAATATCAAGATATAAAGGAGTTCTTATTTATGAAAAAATCTGCTTCAATAGTGCTTATCCTCTGCCTTGCCATTCTTGTGGTGTGCTTTGCCGCCTGCGGTAATGACACGGGAGACGGTAACATTACCACCACAGACAATAATATGACATCAATGCTCGAAGATGCCACTACTCTTATGGAAGAAATGTCAAGTGACCTTGATGAAGCTCTCAGCGGCAACGAAACAACAGGTGAGATGACAACAGACGAAATGACAACAGATGACACCACAACAGGCAATGCCGCAACAGGTGACACAACAACAAGCGAAAAGACTACCGACAGATAAAACTAAGCTGACAGTCTGTAACCTGCAGAGATATCTCTGCAGGTTTTATTTTTCAGGAAAGTATGTGCTTAAGGCAGGGCGGCGGCTCCGCTAAATCGCAAAGCGATTTTACGGCGACAAAGTCGCCGACCCGGACTGCGTCCGGGTGTGGAGCCGCCGCAAAAGGGGCTGTCACACTTTCGTGTAACAGCCCCTTCAAAGAGAGAATCATCTGATGTTTGAATTGTTGTTTTTGTTTGACTGCTGGTTGTTATTGTTTTCCTTAGACTGAGGAGGATTGACAGACTTATCGGAATTCATAACATTGTTGTTATTGTTGTTCTCTCTTCTGGACTGCTTGTTTTCTGTGTTATTGTTGTTGTTCATTGTTTACAACTCCTTGTATTATAATCGGATATCCGTTTATAGTTTTATCAGTTTTGAAGAATATATGCGCCTCAAACCAGAAAAATTCTGCCTTCAAGTGCAAAAGTTTCCTTTTAACTCTTGCAATAAAATAAAAATAATAGTAATATAGGAGGTACGGATTATTTCATTTGAAAGGAAGAAATTAACTATGTGGCAATTGAAAAAAGCTTTTTTCAGAGTTTATCAGCAGGCTTTCAGAGTAGGCATGTGTGTCTTTGATTGGTCAGAGCCCACACTCCTTGAGGGTCCCGGTGCTATTAAGAAGCTCCCCGAGTTCATCAAGAGCAAGGGTCTTAACAAGGTTCTTGTTGTAACAGATAAGGGTCTTATGGGCATTCACCTTCTTGATTCACTCTTTGAAGAACTTGAAAAATCAGGCGTTGAGTATGTTGTTTATGACGGCACTCAGCCCAACCCCTCAATTGAAAACATTGAGGATGCCCGTCAGCTTTATGTTGACAACAACTGCCAGGGCGTTATCGCTTTCGGCGGCGGCTCACCCATGGACTGTGCTAAGGCAGCAGCAGCAAGAGTTACCAACCCCAGAATTCCCGTCAGAAAGATGCGCGGTGTATTGAAGCTTCACCACAAGCTTCCTCCCTTCTTTGCAGTACCCACCACAGCAGGTACCGGCTCAGAAACAACTCTCGCAGCCGTTGTTTCTGACCCTGCAACTCACGAAAAGAATGCAATCAACGACCCCAGACTCAGACCTAAGTTTGCAGTTCTTGACCCCGAGCTTACAATAGGTCTTCCCCCTCACATCACATCAACAACAGGTATGGATGCTCTCACTCATGCAGTTGAGGCTTACATAGGCAAGAGCAACGTCAAGTCAACAGAGGCTTATGCTGAAAAAGCAACAAAGATGATTTTTGAAAATATCGAAACTGCTTATGCTGACGGCAAGAATATCCAGGCAAGAGATGCAATGCTCAAAGCTTCCTTCTATGCAGGTCAGGCTTTCACAAGAGCATATGTTGGTTACGTACACGCTATTGCTCACAACCTCGGCGGTCACTACGGTGTACCTCACGGTCTTGCAAATGCCGTTATCCTTCCCTATGTTCTTGAATACTACGGCGAAAGCGCTCACAAGCGTCTTGCAAAGCTTGCAGTTATTGCAGGTGTTAAGACTGACGGCACTGATAAGGAAAAGGCAGAGGCATTTATTGAAGCTATCAAAAATCTCAACAAGAATATGAATATCCCCGATAAGTTCGACATGGTTCAGGAAAAGGATATTCCCGTTATCGTTGAAAGAGCTCTCAAGGAAGGCAATCCTCTTTATCCCGTACCCAGGATTATGGATAAGGCAGACTGCGAAGCTGTTATCAGAAGAATGATTAAATAAGCAAGATTTCAAATAACGGCACAAGAACACCAACGCATGTTTTCGTAGGTTCAGTGTTGTTACTTCAGAAAGTAAATATGCTTAAATATAAAAAGTCGGGACATCGAATCCCGACTTTTTTGCGTTGTTTTGCCCATTTTTTACCCATCGGAGTACCAATGTACACCTTCAGGGTAAAGAAAAGGGCATCTTATACCATTCTTTGAAATCTTGACAAATATTTTATACGCTTCTTCTTGCTTATCCGTACATCAGGTAGCTTACCAGCATAGTTAAGAGAGTTTCACCGAAATATGCGGCAAACACAAGCAGGAAGGATGTGCCGCCTGCCTTTGCAAAGTAGCGGATTTTTTCGTGTACATTTTCCTTTGAAAGACCGATACCTATATTTTTAATGCAGTATTTCTTATACATTTCGTTGGCAATAAAGCCGCTAATGAGATGCATTGCAAAGGTAACTCCCATGAGGATCATCAAAGGTAGCATAACCTGATCCATTATAACCATCATTCTATCTGCCAACTCATAAAGCATAGCCTCCGTCATTGTTTCCATATCCAAAGTAAGAAGATATGAATAAAACTCTGTGAAGGGCTCGAGCATAGGTGTGATAATCATACTCAGCAGAAGCTGAACTGTTATGAATATTATACCGGGCTTGTAGAGCTTGCGGTAAAAGAACCAATAGGGTGAAAAGAAGAATGCCGCCCAGTTGAAGCCCATCTTACCTCTGATTTCGCTCCACTTGAATTTATTGATATAGGTCTGTGAGTTGCCTCTGACAAAACAGCGCAGAGTGTTTGTGCGTACTCCTGATGTGTAATCTTCAACGGGGAATGGACCTTTGAAGGTGTTGATTTCTTCATAGTCTTTATATGAACCCAGATTCCATGGATTTGTGCCTTCAGGTCTTTCCTCGACCGCTTCTTCACTTTCACTGTTTGCGAAGCCTTCGCCTGTGCCTATTTCAAAGGGCGCTTCATAGGCGGGCAATTCATCTGAGGGCTTTTGTTCTTCATTTTCCTCAGAAGCTTTTGAATTGAGCTTTATCTCTTCCTTTTGTGCCGCCTCAACAATATTCACACCGAACATTGTGAATTTCATACCGCAGTTTCTGCACTCAGTGCTTCCTGCAGGGTTACTGTGCTGACAGTGGGGACAGATAATATCTTCCTCATCCTTGTCTTTATCTTTTGCAAGGGTAGAGCTGAAAATGGTCTTTTTTGTTGTAACTTCACCCTTCCACTCAAAACCGGTGCCGTGAAGGTGGGCGTTTACGCACTGATGCTTCTCGTCGTAGCAGTCCCTGTGCTGAGGCGTGGCACACTCAGGGCATACTACAATATCTTCATCGTCGAGCAAGGGCTTTTTGCAGCCGTCGCAGTTGTTACCTGTATATCTCATAATGTCTCCTTTAAAAAGTTGTTCGGGTTTATTTTATATCCTTTCACAAGAAAAATCAATGTTTTATCATAAAAAGTATAATTAATTATTACCTGCCGACTTTAAATTAAATCAAAAAACAAGGCTCTGCCTTCCTTCACTTGCAAAAGTCTCCCGGATACTGTATAATAAACGAAACCGAGGTGATAGTTATGTCAGACACAATTGCAGCCGTTTCCACTCCCATAGCTTCGGGTGGCATCGGTGTTATCAGAATATCAGGCGATAATGCAATAGATATTGCCGACAAAATTTTCAGGGCAACCTCAGGCAAATCCCTGCTTTCCTTAAAGGGGTACTCTGCCGCCCACGGCAGGGTACATATGAAGGGTGAGGATATTGACGAGTGTGTTGCTCTTGTTTTCCGTGAGCCAAGAAGCTACACAGGTGAAAACACTGTTGAAATTTCCTGCCACGGCGGTATTTATGTTACAAATCAGGTGCTGCGTGCAGTGCTGTGTGCAGGGGCAAGACCTGCCGAAGCAGGCGAATTCACAAAAAGAGCATTCCTGAACGGAAAAATGGATTTATCCGAAGCCGAAGCAGTTATGTCACTTATTTCGGCTCAGGGTCAGCAGGGAATGAAGGCGGCGATGACAGCTCTTGACGGCGCACTCAGCCGTAAGACCGATGAGCTTTGCTCTGCACTTATATCAGCCTCGGCACATATGGCAGCATGGGTAGATTATCCCGATGAGGAAATTCCCGAAATCAGCTTTGATAATCTCAGAGTTACTCTCAGCGAAGTAAAAGCTCAGCTCACCTCACTGCTTTCAAAATTTGATGCGGGCAAGGCTCTGACAAGCGGTGTGGATACTGCTATTGTGGGCAAACCCAATGTAGGCAAATCCGCACTTATGAATATGCTTTCGGGCTTCAGCCGTTCAATTGTTACAGATATAGCAGGCACCACAAGAGATGTTATTGAAGAAACGGTACGCGTAGGCAGTGTTATTCTTCGTCTTGCAGACACGGCAGGAATAAGAGAAAGTGCCGACGTTGTTGAAAGCATAGGCGTTGACCTTGCAAAAACCAAAATTGAGCGTGCAGGACTTATTCTTGCAGTTTTTGACGGCTCTGCAGAGCTTGACGAAAGTGACAAGGAAATTTTCGGACTTTGCCACGGCAGAGATGTTATAGCCATAATTAACAAAACCGACCTACCCTCAAAAACGGACATTGACTATATAAAAAGCAACTTTGCCGAAACCGTATTCATCAGCGCAAAATCTCACGATGGTGAGGATGACTTGACCGCTGCAATAGAAAGAGTGCTGGGTACAGACAAAATCGACACCTCAAAGGCTATGCTCACAACAGAAAGACAACGCTCCAACGCCCTGTCTGCTCTTGAAAGTATAAATCAGGCTATTGATGCGATTGATATGGGCATCACTATGGACGCGGTTAATGTGTGCATTGATACAGCCATCGACCGCCTTCTTGAGCTCACCGGCAAAAAGGCAAAGGAAAGCGTTGTTGATGAAGTTTTCTCACAGTTTTGTGTGGGTAAATAAAAGGAGTTCTATATGAATAAAACAGTTCTTATAACAGGAGCCTCAGGCGGTATAGGTCAGGCACTCTGCCGACACTTTGCAAAAGCAGGCTATGATATCATCCTTCACTATTTCAGCAGCGAAAAAGAAGCACTCTGCCTTAAAGAAGAAACAGAAAAGCTTTACGATGTGAAGGTCACTGCCCTTAAGGCTGACCTGAGAAGCACCGATGAAATAAAGCTTCTCAGTGAAAAGGCAGGTCAGGTGGATGTTCTTATTAATAACGCAGGTGTGGCATATTTCAGCCTTTTCCAAAGTGCAGATGACAACAAGATAAAAGAGCTTTTTGACCTGAATCTTATGAGCGCCCTTTCTCTTACAAAAGAAATTCTGCCCTCAATGATAAATAAGCACTGTGGCAGAATCATAAATATTTCTTCTATGTGGGGCATATCGGGTGCTTCCTGCGAGGTGCATTATTCTGCTTCTAAGGCGGCGATTATAGGCTTCACTAAGGCTCTCGCAAAGGAAGTGGGTCCCAGCGGAATAACCGTCAACTGTATAGCACCCGGCTTCATTGACACAAAGATGAATTCACATCTTGATGAAGACAGCGTAAGAGAGATAGTTGAAGCAACTCCCATGATGCGAAAAGGCACAGGCGACGACGTAGCTGCCCTTGCTCTTTTTCTTGCAGGTGACGAAGCAGGCTTCATAACAGGTCAGACTATAAGTGTTGACGGAGGCATAGGAATATAAATTTCAGACTGTCGATAAAGTCACAAGAACAACAATGCACTCAAATACAAGGTTCCAACAGACAATAGAAACAGATTTATTTTATTTAAAAAACTGCCGTGACATCGAATCCCGGCAGTTTTTGCATCGTTTTGCCCTTTTTTTACCCTCTCGG
>JAZTYQ010000060.1:0-12233 GCA_045637065.1 Acutalibacteraceae bacterium | reverse complement strand
AGTCGGCTCTTGAGGGGTCGATTTCAAGGAATTCATCACGGTGACGGGCATTAACCTTGTTTCTGACAAATCTGTTGTTTTCATCAAGCTGTTCGTTAGCCTGAACAACAGTGTATTCATCTTCAACATCAGCTGTCATATATTCATATGTTTCAAGCACTACGCCTGTTTCCTTATCGATGGGACGGAAGGGAGCTTCAATAAAGCCGTATTCGTTGATTCTTGCAAATGTAGCAAGGTAAGAAATAAGACCGATGTTGGGACCTTCAGGAGTCTCGATGGGACACATTCTGCCGTAGTGTGAATAGTGAACGTCTCGAACATCGAAGCCTGCACGGTCTCTTGAAAGACCGCCGGGACCGAGGGCTGAAAGTCTTCTCTTATGTGTCAGCTCTGCAAGAGGGTTATTCTGATCCATGAACTGAGACAGAGGTGATGAACCGAAGAATTCTCTTACTGCAGCAATTACAGGACGGGTATTGATAAGTGCCTGAGGTGTAACCTTTGCGCTTTCTTGTGTCTGGAGAGTCATTCTTTCCTTGATAACTCTTTCCATTCTTGAGAAGCCTACACGGAACTGATTCTGAAGGAGTTCGCCTACACTTCTGATACGGCGGTTGCCCAGGTGGTCAATATCGTCTGCACTGCCTACGCCGTTAGCAAGGCAGTTGAGGTAGTTGATTGATGCCAGGATATCATCAACAATAATTGTTTTGGGAATAAGCTCATCAGCCTTGCTTTCAAGGTATGCAAGACCTTCTTCCTTTGTCATGTCAGCAATTTCGCTGAGCACTTCAGTGAGCACAGTATATCTTACATTTTCGTTGATGGTTGCCTCAAGAAGCTCTTCCTTGGTGTAACCGAGTTCTGCAAGATAGGGTGCAGCGTCAACCATATGGTTTGAGATAACCTTAACAGGTTCTTCTCTGCCTTCAACGCTGACATAAGCAATCTTAGCACCTGCCTGCTCAACCTCGAGAGCTCTCTGCTTTGTCATAAGCTCGCCCTCTTCGGCTATGATTTCACCTGTGAGGTCGTTTATGATGGGCTGTGCAAGTCTGAAGCCGCGGATTCTGTCAGAAATGGCAAGCTTCTTGTTATATTTATAACGGCCGACTCTTGAGAGGTCATATCTTCTCTCGTCAAAGAACATACCCTCGATGTGTGTCTGAGCGCTTGAAAGCGTGGGAGGCTCACCGGGACGCAGCTTCTTATAAATTTCAATAAGAGCTTCCTCTGTGTTCTTTGTGTTATACTTTTCGAGGGTTGCTTCAATTCTTTCGTCGGGACCGAAGAACTCACGGATGTCTGCATTGGTTGAGCAGCCAAGGATACGAATCAGAGTGGTAATGGGGATTTTTCTGTTTTTATCTATTCTTACATAGAAAAGATCGTTCTGATCTGTTTCATATTCAAGCCATGCACCACGACCGGGGATAATTGTTGAAGTATAAAGCTTCTTACCTGTTACGTTGTGGGTCATACCGAAATAAACACCGGGTGAACGGACGAGCTGTGAAACGATAGCTCTTTCAGCACCGTTGATGATGAATGTGCCGCTCTCTGTCATAAGCGGGAATTCACCCATATAAACTTCACTGTCCTTGACTTCGCCGGTTTCCTTGTTGTAAAGACGTGCTGTAAGTCTCATGGGAGCAGCGTATGTTGCATCTCGTTCCTTACATTCCTTTACAGTGTACTTAGGTTTGTCATCCATGCGGTAGTCAACAAATGTAAGCACAAGGTTACCTGTATAGTCGGTAATCTCAGCCATATCCTTGAGGGCTTCCTTCAGACCTTTTTCAAGGAACCATTTGTAGCTGTCCTTCTGTACCTGAATGAGATTGGGCATCTGCATAACTTCCTGGATTTTACCGTAGCTCTTTCTCGTCTGGGTACCAACCTTGACATCGGTGGTTCTTGCCATTGGCTTATCACTCCATATCTTTTTTATTTGCCTTACGCGGCACTGCGAAACTGCTGACACAGTTTTTTTGTGAAAATGTATTGACATTTTTCCAATAAAATGCTAATATGCAAATAGTGAAAAGGTGGTATATAGGCATATTATCACATTATAGGTTTTGATATTTTATCACAAAGGCCTTGCTATGTCAAGAGGTTTTGTGATGTTTTTTCTTTATATTGGCAGTTTTTTCCGCTTTTTGGGCGGATTTTTTTATTTTTTACAGTTTTTATTTCTTTTCGGTCAATTCACAAAAGGAAAATCAAAAGCTCTCCCCTGCTTTTTCTGTTGTTGGTAAAAGTTGGAAATGCCCTTTATTGTGATATAAGAGAATATTAAACGCGAGGATAAGTGGATGAAATTCAATCAAGAATAAGGAGTTATGAATTGTCAATTGCGAGGAAATTTAAGCAAAAAAACAGTTATTTGCCGCAGAGACAGTCAGCGGTGCGGCGGCTCCACTGCCGAACTTTGTTCGGCAAGCCACCGAAGGTCGCGCAAAATCGCAAAGCGATTTTTGTGGAGCCGCCGCCCGACCTCTTCCGCTAATATAAAAAAAGAGCCCTGCAAGGAATTCCCTGCAGGGTTACTCGTTATATTATCCGGTCTGCTACTCCCCTCTTCGGCAGAGTACAGCACGATTTTTAATTATCAGTTAAGACCCTTTTCGTCAAAGTCAAAGACTGTCTGAAGTGCAATGTTTATTACCTTTTCGATGCACTCGGGAACAAGGATGTCAGCTGTGTCAAGTCTTGTGTGATAATATCTTGCAGGTGTAGGATCCATAGCAACAAGTGATGCAGCAGCGATGCCTGCCTGTGAAGCTGCAGCAGCGTCAGTTGAGCCGAGAGGAATAGCACCAACAGGAATGTCCTTGCCGAACTTTTCGCCTGCGTTCTTGAGCAGAGCGCAAACACGCTTGTCGTTCTTGACCATACCTGTCATATCTTTTTCATAAATCATCATATATTCTTCGTCACGGATTGTATCGAAGCCAACGAAGATTGTTTCAACGCCGTCATTCTTATATTCGGGATGTGCCTCAAAGAATGCCTTTGAACCGCGAAGACCCGCCTCTTCGCCGCCTGCAAGCATACAGATAACCTCTGTGTTTTCAAAGCGGATATCATTGTCGCTGAGATATTTCATAACTGCTGAGGAAACATAGCAGCCTGAAAGGTCATCGTTTGCACCTTCAACATAATTCTTATGGTCTGCAAACTTAAACAGAGCTGCATAAGCAGGAAGGAATGCTGCCTGACCTACTGCCATTTTCTTAGCAAGTGAGGGATTCTTACCGCTGAGAGCCACTGCGGCAGTAGCACCTGTGTATGCAAGGCCTGCAACGGCATAGCCTGCCACACCCAGAACACCGTGTGAACCAAGCTTATATGTATAAGTCCATTCGGGAGCTGAGTCTGTGTGACCTGAAAGGATAATTCTTCTCTTTGTTTCACCCTTTGCTTTTCTTACAGCGATAACATTACCTGAAATCTTCTCTTTGAAAAGAGGGTCATACATCTTCTTGTAAAGAAGGAACTCACCTACGATACCTGCAAGAGCACCACCCATAAGAGCTACACTGCCGAGAGCCTTTTTAGGCTTCTTGCTGAAGGCTGCAGCAGCGTTGATTGCGCTTGCGCCCATAAGGCATGCACCTGCATGGGGTACGAATGACATAAATGCTTCGGGATGAACCATGAAGGTTTCACGGCGTACTTCGTCTGAATAAGCCTCAAGCTCTTCCATCATAGTTTCCTGAGCAAACTGCTCTGCAGGCTCACCGCAAGGTCTGGGACCGTACATCTGACAAATATTTGTTATACCCTTTACGGCATAGTCAGCACAGTCGCTGACGGTTGTTTTTACATCATTAATCTTGTCTGTGAAAATCAAAATAACACCTTCTTCATAAAATTCTAACCATATTATTATAACTGCTGAAGGAAAAATAATCAATAGAAAATAAATTAAAAATGCAAAATGTACAGTGACATTTTGCATTTTCTTTATCATAAACCTGCTATACCGCCGATGTTTACATAATACCAGGGTGGAGATTCAAAAAGCTTATCATCAACACTTGTGCTGATTTTATTGAATTTCATTTTTTCTACTGCACCGTTGGCATAAGTTCTTTCGCTTGCAACAAGCACATCAGCCACAAAGAAGTAGCTGAGCTTATCCCCCGTAACGGTGTCGGTGTAGCTTTCGCAAATTGCGTTTTTACCGCCGTATGTTGTCTTTGTGACAGTTATTTTTCCGATATTGTTGATAGCTATGCCGTCTATTATCTGCTGCATATCCATGCTTTTAATTTCTTCGGGTGACATTTCAGCATACATATTAAGAGAATCGATAATCATATAGCCCTTGTTTTCTTTTTTATTATAGACAATTCTTGCCTCCATAGCCTCAACGGTAGCCTTCATAACAAGGTTGCCGTTTTTTCTTGCAAACTCAACAGGCAGAGTACCCAGGTCAGGGTCATCTGTTGACATATTTATATACAGCGTATCACTGGCAAAAATCTTCTGATATTTTTCAACTCTGTATGGCTTCAGGTCGCTTTCGCCTGCCTTAGTCACAATCTTTACAGCATCGCTTTCGGTGTACCAGGTAACCTTTCCGCTGACTTTCTTATATGCTCTGACCATAAAGGTGAATTCTTTATTGCTGCCCAGACCTGTCACCTTACAGCTGAGTGATGAGGTTGATTTAACTCTTTTCCACTCCCCTTTTTCAAGAACGCTTACTCTGTAGCCCGTAGCTGAGGAAACCTTGCTCCATTTGAGAGTGACGCTTGTATCAGTAGCCGTTGCCGAGGTGATTTTTGTCTTTGTGGGGTCAACGGTTTTAACACTCAGTGTTTTTGAGGTGTCACCCCACACTGTACCTGTATCCGTTTTTGCATAGGGCTTTATCCTGAACTTATAGGTTGTGGCGCTCTTAAGTGATTTGACAGTATAAGAATTGGTAGTTACTGATTTGACTTTGACCCACTTTTTGTTTTTATACTGATATACTCTATAGCCTGAGGCACCCTCCACTTTTGTCCATTTGAGGGTAACGCTGTTTTTTGTTGCCGTAGCTTTAGGCGTTTTTATATCAGGCATAGCCTTGGTTTTGGCCTTGACGGTTTTTATTTTTGACCAATAGGTTTTACCGCCGGATTTCCGGTACGCCTTGACACCAAAGGTATAGTTGGTTGAGGCAATCAGATTTTCTGCTGTGTATGTAACTGCACTCGTGGTTTTCAGAGCCTTCCACTCGCCCTTAACCTTCAAATATACTCTATAGCCTTTAGCCTTGCTCACCTTTGACCAGCTGAGCTTTACACTGTCTGAGGCGGCAGTTGCAGTGATTTTCGTGGGTACTGCTACGCTCAATGCCATAGCGGTGCTGCCCGTACACAAAAGAGAAATTATCATTATAACGCTCACTATAAGCGTCAGTGATTTTCTTAGGATATTCATTGTTTTTCTCCGTTCTGAATTTATTTTACAGCCTCAGTATAGCAAAGGCATATTTCTTTGTCAACGAAAAAAATCCATTGTTAATATTTACCTGGAGCGTGTTTACAGCACCGTAATACGCACATCACATAAGCCTCACAAAAAGCAAATACGGGAGCACAAAACTCCCGTATTCTCAGATTATAAATTAAATTATGACATTATGCCTCCGGCATCGACATAACCGAAAAGCGGTCTCTGAAGCAGACTGTCGTCAACGCTTGTTCTTACATCTTCAACATAAATAATCTGCTTGGTTTCATTCTTATAAACCTTTTCAAGACCTACAAGTTTTGCGCCGTCAAAGTAGTATTTAACGATATAGCCGTATTTTGCATCAATGTAGCCTTCGCATATAACATTCTTGCCGTTGAATACAGTTTCGGTAACTGTGATAAAGTTGCCTACATTCTGAATTTTCATTTCGTCAAGGGGTTCATTTATATCCATTTCGTCCCACTCTGCCTTAGGCACTTCATAGTAGAACAGCAGGAAGTATGCAAACATCTTATCCGTATTCTTTTCATAATACATTTTTGCATTTATGCCTTCATCGGTTGCATCGACATAGATGTTGCCGTTTTTCTTTGCATATTCCATTTTTGCAAGGCCGCCGTTACCGTTGTCACTTGAAATCTTGAAATAAAGTGTATCGCTCTCAAAGATTTTCTTATACTTCTCGATTCTGAAAGCCTTAAGCTCGTAATCGGGATTGATTGTGGTAGTCGGTTTTGTGGTAGTCGGCTTGGTTGTAGTCGGCTTGGTTGTTGTCGGCTCTGTTGTAGTCGGCTTGGTTGTTGTCGGTTTGGTTGTGGTAGGCTCTGTTGTAGTCGGCTTAGTTGTAGTCGGCTTGGTTGTAGTCGGTTTGGTTGTGGTAGGCTCTGTTGTAGTCGGCTTTGTTGTAGTCGGCTTGGTTGTAGTCGGCTCTGTTGTTGTCGGCTTAGTTGTTGTCAGCTTAGTTGTTGTCGGCTTGGTTGTGGTCGGTTTAGTTGTAGGTTCTGTGGGTTCCTCAACCTCAGGTGCCTTTGTTGTTTTTACCTTCTTTGCATCGCTTTCAGGGTACCATGTAACCTTGCCGTTGACCTTCTTGTAAGCCTTGACCATATATGTATATTCGGTGTTTGGCTTAAGCTTTTTCACTGTATATTCAAGGTCGGGAATCGATGTTATTCTCTTCCATTCGCCGTTTTTCTCAAGTACACTAAGTCTGTAACCTGTAGCCGAAGAAACCTTGCTCCACTTGAGTGTTACTGTTGTGTCAGTAACGGCAGCATAGGTGATTTTTGTCTTGGTGGGGTCTGTTGTTTTGACGCTGAGAGTGCTTGATGTTGCAGCCCATACAGTACCGCTTGCAGGCTTTGCATAGGGCTTGATTCTGAACTTATAGGTTGTGGCGCTCTTGAGCTTTGTTACTGTATAAGTGTTTGTGGTAACGGATTTAATCTTAACCCATTCGCCGCCCTTATACTGATATACTCTGTAGCCTGAGGCACCTGCAACCTTGCTCCACTTGAGGGTGATGCTGTCTTTGGTTATCTTTGATGCCTTTGGCGTTGGGGTCTTGCCCATTTTCTGTGTTTTTGCAGTTATTGACTTATATTTATCTGCAAGATAAACCTTACCGCCGGACTTCTTGTATGCTCTGACTGCAAACTTATAGGTTTCACTTGCTGTGAGGTCATCAAGGATATATTTGTTAGTTGTAGTGCTTTTGATATGCTTCCATTTGTTTCCTACACGCTGATAAACTCTGTAACCGGTGGCACCGCTTACCTTTCTCCATCTGAGTTCAACGCTGTCGGCAGTTGTTTCAGCAACAAAATTTGCCGTAACTCCGGGTTTAGTAACTGCCGCATCGGCAGCAAGACTGCCTGCTGTAAAAAGAACAACAAGACAAAGAAGCAAACTGAGAATTTTCTGAGATATTTTCATATTTTCTCACCTTTCCTTGTTAATATTTTCCATATATACAGTATATCAAAGGCATTTTTCTTTGTCAATAAAAAACTACAATATATTGGCCGGAGTAAAGCGCCTGTCTTCAACTGCTTGTTTAAAGCAGCTTTGAATTTTTCTTATAACCAACAGTGCCTGACTGTAATTTTTATCATTTATGCAATTATACACCGTGCTTATATCTATACCTGTGTTTCTGAAATTGACATCTCCCGTAATAACTCCCGTTATAAATTTGTTTTTATTCCATTCTTCTTCAATACCCTCAAGCACATCAAGGGCTTCGGCATATTCTTCACTTTTTATGTGACTTGCACATATTTCAAGAACCGAGCTTATATCATTGCAGGATTTTTCCATTTTCTTTTCAACTGAAGCAGTCAGATAAAAAAGCAGTCCTGCTATTAATAACGCTCCCGTAAACCGCTTCATTTCACTGCTCACCCTTTCTGACTGTATAGGTTTTCCCGCTTTTGTCAGCTATCATAAGAAAAACATCTTCAACATTGAGGTTTTCTTTTTTCAAAATTTTAAGCAGCTTTTCCTCATTCATAGCGCAAAACTCAAGCTCTCTTTTTATTATCTTGCCGTCACTTATAACAAGGCATGGCAGAAACTCTTCGTCAACCTTTTTGTTTAAGGTTTCTGCGCTTAAAGGCTGATATTTTTTCATCAGCTGAACACTCACGGAGCCGTTGGTTTCAATATAAGCATACTGCACCTGACTAACATCAAAAACATCCTTTAGTCTGAGTGCCTCTATTAAATCATCGTTGCTGTAGCGAATCATTTTCATATTTCTTTTGAGTATTCTGCCCTCTTTTATAATCAGCACACTGTTACCCTGGATAAGCCGTCTGTAAAATCTGCTTTTCATACTGAAATAAGAGGATGCGACCTCCAGCAGTACCAACAGAAAAACAAGGCTCAGACCCGAAAGCAGGGGTACACTGTCACTTTGTAGCGGCGTTGATGCCACCTCTGAAAGAAGAAAGGTCACGGCAAGTTCACTCGGCTGCAGTTCACCTATCTGCCGTTTGCCCATAAAACGCATAGCAATAATAACGGAAACATAAACTATAATTCCTTTAAAAAGAAGGTTCATTGTTTTCACCTCTGCAAAAGTATTGGCAGAAAAGAATCCGAAATTTCACCGCATAAAGAAATCATCTGTCTGCAAAAAATTATCCACCTGTTCCCGGATAAAGGGTTCAGGTGGATTTGTTATATCTTTAAATTAAATAACTGCAGGGAGAAGCTCAAAGAGATAAGTGAATATCATCTTGATAAGCTGATAAGCAAAGTTGATAACATTGCCGGGAATAGTAAGAATGGGGTCTGTGGGAAGCTTGAGGAAGTCTTTCTTTTCTTCTCTCTCAGTCTTTTTAATTGCGTAAGTGTCGATAAGCTCCATTTCTTTTGTTTCATCGTTAACGATATATGCCTTGTAAACGAAATGCTCACTGTCTATTGAAACCGTTGCGAAGGTGCCGCCCTCATGGGTGTCTCTGACAAGATCACCGCACTGGAGAATGGGAGGGATAGCATCCTCGTTTACGCTGTAACGCTTTGTGCCTGTGGTTGAGGGAAGAATGTGAACGGTACCTTGGGGATTGAGGATAAACTCAGTTTCTTCGCCATTATAGATTTCTGTTACGCTTTCGCAAAGCTGAACCTTATCACCCTTGACCTGCTTCGTTCTGAAATACATATGGTCGTGGCCTGCAAAAACAACATCAATGCCAAGCTCGTCAACAACGGGCAGAAGCACCTCACGCATAATGATTGTGTCGGGCTTATTGATATTCTTGCCTGCTGAGTAAAGAGCTCTGTGCATAAGAATAATCTTCCACTGAGCATCACTTGCTCTCATATCGTTTTTCAGCCAGTTAAGCTGTTGCTGTGACATGGGATACATATCGTTTGAATTAAGCACTGCAAAATGTGCGTCACCCCAATCGAAGGAATAGTAACAGCCTGTAGTTGTCATACTGCCCTTTGCTTCACCGATATTGAAAACATTGTTGAATTTATCCCACTGAAGGTTGCCTTCGTGGTTACCTGCAACGGGAATTATTGTTGTGCTGCCGTTTGCAAAGGCAAAGTTTCTGAAATAGCTGTCCCACTCTTCGTTGGTGCAGTCATTGACAAAGTCACCGAGAGTAGTGATGAAATCGTGCTCAGGCATTGTTTCAACTGCCTTTTTCATAACCTCGGCAGCTCTTTTGAAGTTTTCGTCATTACTTGCCTGCACATCTGCAGTAACAATGAAATTCACCTTGTCGTCGGAAGGGTCACTTGTGTTGAATGAACAGACCTCACTCCAAACATTGCCGTCGCCAACTCTATAGATATATTCGGTACCTGCTTCAAGTGAAGACACTGTCACCTTATGTACATACTTTTTCATAGCCTTGTAGCCGCTGCCCTCAACGAGAATACCGCTTTCAATATCCTCGCCTGCCTTGGCAATCTGCACAAAGGAGGGGCATTTTTCGTCTGTGTACCAGCTTATACCTCTTGAAGAAGCGCTGTCGCCGTTGATGGTTGCTGCCACTCTTGACACCTCATTACCTGCAGCGTAAGCGCTGAAGGGTACGCTCACAAGCATAACGAGACACAGAAGAAGCGAAATGATTTTTGTTTTTTTCATATATATCATCCTTTCAATTATTTACTGATTAAGCATACGCAGTGAGCCGCAATTCCCTTGCCCTCACCTGTGAAGCCGAGACCCTCCTCGGTGGTTGCCTTAACACTGATAAGGTCTGCATCCACATCTAAAGCCGAAGCAATATTTTCTCTCATAGTGTCGATATAAGGTCTGAGCTTTGGTCTCTGAGCGAGAACAGTAGCATCAAGATTAACAAGATGATAGCCTTTTTCCTGTACGCGGGCATAGACCTGCTTTAAAAGAACAAGACTGTCCGCCCCTTTATACTGAGGGTCATTATCAGGAAAAAGCTTGCCTATATCTCCCATAGCTGCGGCACCTAAAAGGCTGTCGGATATAGCGTGAAGCAGCACATCCGCATCTGAGTGACCTAAAAGTCCCTTTTCATAGGGGATATTCACTCCGCCAAGAATAAGAAGTCTGTCTTCGACTAATTTATGCACATCATAGCCGTGACCTATTCGCATAATTCCAGCTCCTTTACTTTCTGAATAAACTCGTCATAGGTGACGAAGGTATTGAGTATTTTAATAAGTGATGAGGTTGACATTCTCTCAGGCAGTGCAAGGCTTTTAAGTAGCTTCACTCTCTTTTCCTTGCTGTTTTCTCTGCCTATAAGTCCACACTCATAAAGGTCTATATTTGTTATAAGGCGTCTGTCGGATAGCTCTGTGTGTGAGCAGGTTACCCCTGCTTTTCTGAATGCTTCAAGAATTATTTCCTCAGGAGTACCCTCAACACCTAACTTGCCTTCCTTGGACATTTCGGTTTTGCGCTTTTCCTTACCGTATAAATCAGGGATATATACATGGGTGATTTTATCAGCAGGCACACTTGAAGTGATAAATTTTCTTATAAGAAAGCCTGCAGAATCGCTGTCTGTCATAACAATTATGCCCTTTTCACCTGCAAGACGGCGAAGAAGCTTCTGTTTTTCTTTGTCTTTGAATATGCCGAAGCCGTCGGTTTTTATTATAAGCGTGTCTATTATATTGGAAAGCTTTATTATATCGTATTTCCCCTCGACGATAACAGGTCTGTCAAGTTTAATCATACTCGTTCACCGTTTGTCACCAGGAAGAGCCTGACCATAAGCTGCTCAAGGACTATGGTTTCATTATCGAAGCTTTTTTTCAGCTTCATATCAGCCTCAGAAAGCACATCAAGACACTTGCGAAGTGTGGGCAGGTCTATTTTAGAGGCGTCTCTTGCTCCGTTAGTCAGGGCGAAAGCTCTCTTGCCGTAATCAAAATCGGTTGCCAACTCGTCTGCGCGGCCGCCACAGGAAAGGGAAACCTTACCGCGGTACATATCAACATAGGTGCTGACAATAGTGCCGAGGATATATTCAGGGGAAACCTTGCTTTTGAGCAGTGTGTGAAGCACCTTATATGCCTTGTCAAAATCTTTTTGTATGAGTGCCTTTGTCAGGTCGTAAATCTTAGCCTCGTCTGTTTTGACGGCAACTGCGTCAATGTGATTTTTTGTTATCTCTCCCGAACCGGCATAGCCACAGACCTTGTGAAGCTCATTTATAAGCACATTTGAATCGTCGCCCACAAGGCTGACAAGATAGTTTGCCATCTGCACACTGAGAGTGCAGCCCTGCTTTGTTGCCGAGGAAATGAGAGGTTTTATAAGGTCATTACCCGTTCTCTTATTGAGAACGCAGACGGCACCGTGCTTTGAAATAACATCCGCTGCCTTTTTAGCCTTAGCCAAAGAAAACTCAGGATTTTTCTGATGAAAAATAACTATAGAGGTTTCAGGTGAAGACTCTGCATAACCGTAAAGAAGTCCTAAATCTCTTTCGTTCATACCCTCTAATTTATAGTCCTCAACTATAATGCAGCGCTTGTCGCTCATCATGGGCATTATAATCGCCTGCTCAAAGACATCATTCAGGTCGAGGTTTTTACCGTCGAATTTCTGCAGATTAAAGCTTTCGAAAGCAGGCTCAACATTTTTAGCCGCTATGGTATCCGTATAATTTTTCTTAAGATAATCCTCATTGCCGCACATAAGATATATGGGATAAAATTCCTTTGACTTAATATGTGCTTTAAGGGACTTTTCATCAAATTGAGCCATACTTTCACCTACTTTCAACTGAATATTATAT
>JAZTYQ010000059.1:0-4798 GCA_045637065.1 Acutalibacteraceae bacterium | reverse complement strand
CTTGGTAGCCCGTCGGGCTCATAACCCGGAGGTTGCAGGTTCAAATCCTGTCTCCGCAACCAGACAAAAGTACTCACCTTACGGTGGGTACTTGTTTTTTTCGTAAATACCTGCAACCGACGGGTGTAACCCGGGGCATTGAGCCCGACTGCGTCCGGCGGACGAATCAAGGAGGGTGAAATGGCGCAACGGTCAAAGTTTTCGTGCCGCTCCAAGGCACAAGAAAACTTTGGGCACCGCAAGAGGGCCTTTGCAGGTTCAAATCCTGTCTGACGCAACCAGACAAAAGTACTCACCTTACGGTGGGTACTTGTTTTTTTTCGTAAATACCTGCAACCGATGGGTGTAACCCGGGGCATTGAGCCCGACTGCGTCCGGCGGACGAAGCAGGGAGGGTGAAATGGCGCAGCGGTCAAAGTTTTCGTGCCGCTCCAAGGCACAAGAAAACTTTGGACACCGCAAGAGGGCCTTTGCAGGTTCAAATCCTGTCTGACGCAACCAGACAAAAGTACTCACCTTACGGTGGTACTTGTTTTTTATATGCTAAAAGCTACGCCTCTGCAAAAACAGAAGCGTAGCTCTCTTAATTTAATCTCAGCCGTAAATAGGTCCGTATGTCTGGCAGGCTCTGTAATCTGCACTCTGGCTGTCTTCTGTGCCGAAGGCTGCCCATGAGTGAGGACGGAATATTCTTTCAGCAGGCACGTTGTGCATATTTACGGGAATGCGAAGCATTGAAGCGAGAGTGATAAGGTCATCACCAACATGACCGTAAACTGTTACAGCGTGGTTAGCGCCCCAGTTAGCCATAACTGAATATACATCCTTGAATGCGCCTTCGCCTGTGAGATTGGGTACAAACCAGGTTGTGGGCCATGTGCGGTCTGTTCTCAGGTCAATTGTTGTGTGAGCGTTATCAGGAAGGTCTGCGGTGTAACCTTCAGCAATCTGCATAACGGGTCCGATGCCTTCGATGATATTAACTCTGAGCATTGTTACGGGCATTTCAGCTCTGCAACGGAAGTGGCTTGAGAATCCGCCGCCTCTGAAGTATTCGTAGTTGGCTCTGCACCAGTCTGTTGCTTCAAGGCAAGCCTTCATATCATCATCAGTCATCTCCCAGAAGGGCTTCATGCAGCCTTCACCCTTGTCATTCTTTGCAGCACCGCTGCCGTCAAGAGCAGTTGCACCTGAGTTAATAAGGTGGATGAAACCGTCTTTTGCCTTGCCTTCAGGCTTGTAGCCTGTTACTCTTTCGCAAGCTTCGGGACTCCAGTATGTACGAACATCATGGAAACAAGGTGCGCTGCCTGATACGAGAGTACCAAGCATCATGGCAACACCGTTGAGGGTGTCATTTTCTGTTGCAAAGGGTGTGGGTGCCTTGGGGCCGTTCCAGTCAAAGGTTGAAGCCATAATAGCTTCGGTGAAGTCAGCGTTGGGAAGCCAGTCTGTCCAGTTTCTCTGACCCTGGAAGCCGCCTGCAACAGCATTTTTGCCAAGAGCTTCTTCGTGCCAACCCAGTTCGTCAAGCTTCTTGTTGCCGTAAAGAATATCTTTTACGATAATTGAGAATTTAGCGATGAATTCCCAGTCCTTGTCGGCGGGAACAACCTTGGATTTGCGGATAATTTCAGGAAGATCTTTGCCTGCGTTGACATCAAAGCCTTCCTTGCAGTTAGCCTTTATCCAAGCAAGAGCCTTCTCGTACTCGTCTTTGTCATAAATTTCAAGAGTGATTCTTCTGATAATGTCACTCATATCAACCCACTCAGCACGGATGCCAAAATATTTCTGGAACATGGACGCGTCACAGTAACTGCCCGCGATGCCCATTGAGATGCCGCCAAGGTTCACATATGCCTTATTTTTCATCCAGCCCACTGCAATTGAAGCTCTTGCAAAGCGAAGAATTTTTTCTGCAACATCTTCGGGGATGGTTCTGTCATTTATATCCTGAACATCTCTGCCGTAAATTGAGAATGCGGGAAGGCCCTTCTGAGCATATGCAGCCATAACTGCAGCAAGATAAACCGCACCGGGTCTTTCTGTACCGTTAAAGCCCCACACAGCTTTAATAGTGTTGGGATTCATATCAAAGGTTTCGGAGCCGTAGCACCAGCAGGGAGTTACGCTGAGAGTTGCCACAACATTTTCCTTTGAAAACTGATCTTCACAGCGAGCGGCCTCTGCACCGCCGCCGATTGTTGTTTCTGAAATTACACACTGAACGGGGGTACCGTCGGGATATCTGAGATTTTCGCTGATGAGCTTTGCAGCGGCCTCAGCCATACCCATAGTCTGCACCTCAAGGCTTTCTCTTACACCGCCCCAACGTCCGTCGATAGTGGGTCTTATACCAATTCTGGGATATAACATAATAATTTCTCCTTTATCTTTATTTTATAATTTTACAAAATCTTTCATAAGCTTCATCCCAATCGGGAGTATGCGCCTGACTGAAGTTCTTTACCTTTTCTGTTTCGGCAATAATCTTTCTGCCTTCGTCGATGCTTTCAATTGCACCGAGAGCTATAAGCTGAAGAACAATATTACCGAGAGCCGTTGCTTCAACAGGACCTGCAATAACAGGTATACCTAAGCTCTGTGCGGCAAGTTCACAAAGGAAGCCGTCTTTTGTACCGCCGCCCATAAGGTGAAGCACATCAAATTTCTTACCCGTACACTCCCCTATCTGCTCGAGAGCAAGACGGTATTTCAAAGCAAGAGATTCATATATACATCTTACAAGCTGACCAACTGTTTCAGGTACAGGCTGATTTGTGCTTTCACAGTAGGTTCTAATCTTTTCGGGAAGATTGCCGTGAGCTGAAAGCTCAGGCGCATCAGGGTCAATGAAGCTTCTGAATTTTTCACTTTCTCTGGCCAACATTTCAAGCTCGTTATAAGAGTACTTTCTGTCTGTTCTGGCAAGGTCGCGGCGTGTTTCCTGAATAAGCCACAGACCGCTTATGTTTTTAAGGAAGTTAATTTTTCCGTTTGCACCCATTTCGTTGGAAAGCTGGAGGGCATTGCTCTGAGCCGTCATAACAGGACTGTCAAGCTCACAGCCGATAAGAGACCAGGTACCGCAAGATAAAAATGCAGCGTTTTCACTGAGAGTGGGCATAGCGGCAACGGCACACTGAGTATCGTGACCTGCAACACTTATAACGGGGATACCCTTATATTCGCCGTTTATCGTAGCACTGTCACAAAGGGACGGAAAAAGACTTTCCTTTATTCCGAAATCATCAAGAACTTTTTTGCTCCAGCATTTGCCCTTCATATCAAGCATCTGTGAAGTGGAAGCAATTGTAATTTCGCAGACTTTTTTGCCTGTGAGCAGATAAGCGAATAAATCAGGCATAAACAGTAGTTTGTCTGCTTTTTCAAGCTCGTCATCGCTTATGAGCTGAAATAGTGTGTTGATATTCATTATCTGATTGCCCGTTTCAGCATAAAGCTCATCGGCACCCATTTTACTGAAAGCTGTTTCGAGAGCGTTCTTTGTTCTTTCGTCACGGTAGTGATAAGGCTCGTGAATAATATTTCCCTCGCTATCCAGAAGTGTATAGTCAACACCCCATGTGTCAAATGCAAGAGAATCCACCTCACCAGCCTTGTCTATAGCGGTTTTGATTTCCGCTAAAATCATATCAACATCGTGGCAGATGTGACCGTCAACAGTCTTAGGTATATTCTCAAAACGGTGTATTTCTTCATACTTTATTTCTTTGCCGTCAAAGGTGGCTTTAATAGCTCTGCCCGTTGAAGCACCGAAGTCAAAAGCTAAAACTGTTTTCATTTGACCACACCTTTTTTCAGAAGAATGTTGGCATAAATTGCCTTTTCGCCTGTGGCAATAATAAGATATGCTCCCTTTGCTCTCTCATAAAAGGCAAAGCGTTCGGTGTAATCTATTGCGTGATGCTCAGGCTCATATTTTGTGAGAATCTCCTCATAGGTCTGCCATATTTCAGGTGTGCCGCAGGTATCTCCCTTAACCACTTCCATAAGTGCAACGGGTTTCTCTGTATATGTATCAAGAGGTATGAGTTCTAAAACGGCGGAGAGTATCTCAGGTACGCCGTGACCGTCAGCGCGTACAACAATTGAGTTTTTGCCAACGCTGTGACACGGAAAATTACCGTCTGCAATAACAAGCTCGTCACCGTGACCCATCTGGGCAAGAGCCTTGAGAAGCTCAGGTGAAATTACGGGTGAAATTCCTTTAAGCATAATGCACCTCTCAGTCTTTTTTGTGAAGCAGCTCATCGTCGGGGTTGAACACCTTGTAGCCCGGATGTCTGCCGGTGATTCTGTAGTAACTGCGAAGGTCAATGAGCTTCTGGATGTTATCGTTGCTGATATCACGGCTGCCGCCTAAAATAACAGCGTTTATGGTGATTTTTGCCCAAAGCTCAAGGCTTTCCATTCTATAAAAGGCGGTGATAACATCGCTACCCACAGCAAGAGCGCCGTGGTTTTCAAGAAGCATAACGTCATGCTCTTCAAGATAAGGCTCGATTGAATCGGGCACCTCTGAAGTCGAGGGTGTGCCGTAGGGTGTGAGAGGCACTGAGCCGATTGCAGCAACATCCTCAATCATATTGTACATATCCATAGCCTTGTGAGCAACTGCAAAGCCTGTAGCCCCGGGCGGATGTCCGTGAATAACGCTGAAAACGTCCTCTCTCTTATCATAGGAGCGAAGGTGCATTTTGATTTCGCTTGAGGGACGGTAGCCCTCCTGAGCCTCAAGAATATTGCCCTCTCTGTCGAGAATGACGAGCTT
>JAZTYQ010000058.1:0-16747 GCA_045637065.1 Acutalibacteraceae bacterium | reverse complement strand
CTTATACATATCAACTGTCATGCCCATGTACTGAAGATATGTTTCGAAGTTGAGACCCTGCATTGAAAGTCTGTAGTCCATATCTCTGATCTGACCGTTGAGTTCGTTTTCAAACATAACCTCGGGGATTTCGCCCTTAACGTTTTCAGCAAGCTTATCAAGAAGCTGACCTTCGATATCTCTTGCGTTTTCGTTTTCTTTCTGGGTCTTGATTTCTTCCTTGAGGTTCTTCTTCATTTCTTCAACTGTATCACAGTCTGCAGCGTCCTGAGCAAATTCGTCGTCTACTTCGGGAAGCTCCTTAACCTTGATTTCGTGAAGCTTGATTTTGAATACAGCATCCTTATCAGCAAGCTCGGGTGTATATTCTGAGGGGAACTTAACGTTTACATCAAATTCTTCACCGATTGAGTGACCGATAATCTGCTCTTCAAAGCCGGGGATAAACTGACCTGAACCGATTGTAAGCTCATAGTTTTCGCCCTTGCCGCCTTCAAAAGCCACACCGTCAACAAAACCTTCGAAGTCAATAACTGTGATGTCGCCTGTGGCTACTGCTCTGTCTTCAACTGAAACAAGACGTGCATTTCTTTCAACGAGGTTCTTTATTCTTTCTTCAACTTCCTCGTCAGTTGCTTCTACCTTTTTCTTGGTAGCCTTGAGCTCTTTATACTCTGTGATTTCGATTTCGGGCTTAACGAAAATTTCAACTGTCATTTCAACGCCTGCGGGGCCGATTTCCTTAACGTCAGCACTCTTTGTGCCAACCATATCAAGACCTGCTTCTTTAACAGCTGCTTCAACTGCATCGCCGAAGAGAAGGTCGAGAGCATCTTCATAGAGCCATGCTGTGCCGAAGAACTTTTCAGCAACCTTACGTGTTACCTTGCCCTTACGGAAGCCGGGAAGCTGAATCTTACCCTTCTGCTTATTGAATGCCTGATTCTGTGCTTTTTCGAATGCTTCAGCATCAATTCCGATTTCAAGAGCATAAACATTTGTTTCAACTTTGTTTGATGATTTTAACATTTCAAAACTCCTATTCCGTGGGTTTCATACACCCACTCACAATTTAACCCATATATTATATCAGCATTGTTTTCAAATTTCCATAGTTTTTTCAAATTTTTTCCACTAATTGGGGACAAAAAGATAAAAAATCTGCTGAAATGAGAGATAATTTCACACCGCCAACTGTTTCAGTGACACTTCTTCTTGTGGATTCGCCGTGAAGATGGCCGTAATAGCAGCGTTTTATACTGTGTTTTTCAAGCACTGAGAACATCTCTTCGCACTTGCCCATCTGCATAACAGGCGGATAGTGAAGAAAAACTATTATCTCACCGCCTAATTTTTGGCCCTCTTCAATGGAGCGCTCAAGGCGGGAGGCTTCACGCAGAAGCACCTTCATATCGGCACTTTTTTCAGCGTCATAAAACCAGCCTCTTGTGCCGCAGAGTACATAGTCCCCCACCTTAAAGGCATTGTTATGCAGTATGCTTATTGTGTCAAAGCCCTTTTCGATAAGAAAATTATCCATCTTCTTTTTAGTTGTCCACCAGTAATCGTGGTTGCCCTTGAGGATAATCTTTTTACCCGGCAGATTATGGAGAAAACGGAAATCCGCTTCGGCACCTTCAAGAGACATTGCCCAGGAAATGTCACCGGGGATAACAACCGTATCTTCATCTGTTATGAGCCGTCGCCAGTTTTCTTCAAGGCGCTGCACATAATCACTCCAGCCGCCGAAAATATCCATAGGCTTGTCACTGCTGAAAGACAGATGTGTGTCAGCTATTGTAAATATTGACAAAAGAGTTCACCTCTTATCAGATGCCAAGCATCTCATAAACCTTATTTACCATATCTTCCTTATTGCAGCAATCGGTAAATCTCGGTGTTTTGCCCTTAAGCGTTGCAAGCTGTTCGGGACAGGGCTCACCTGTTACGCTTCTGAGAAGCTCAACCTGCTGGAATTCATCAGCGTCTTCGGGTACGGCTGAAACTGCACCGAGTACGGCAGCGGAGAACTTATAGGGGTTAGCCGTTGATGCAATAACAGTTTCCTTATCGTCGCCCGTAGCCTTTACATAGTCCTCATAAACCTTCACTGCAACGGCAGTGTGAGTGTCGAGAAGATAGCCGTTCTTATATGTTTCTGCAATTGTTTCAGCGGTCTGCTTATCGTCACAGCAGCCTGCATCAAAGAGGTCTGTAACAAGAGCCTTAACCTCGTCATTTACAGTGTATTTGCCCTCACTTGAAAGCTGACCCATCCACTCTCTGATAGTTTCATCCTTTTCACCTGAAAGGTGATAGAGAAGTCTTTCAAGGTTTGATGAAATAAGAATATCCATTGAGGGTGAGGTTGTTGTGAAGAACTTTCTGTTACGGTCATAGGTACCTGTCTTGAGGAAGTCGGTGAGTACATTATTAGCATTTGAAGCACAGATAAGCTTGCCAAAGGGTACGCCCATCTTCTTAGCATAATATGCAGCCAGGATGTTACCGAAGTTACCTGTAGGTACAACAACATTGACCTCGTCGCCGTTTTTGATTGTGCCGTTTTCGATAAGGTCGCAGTAGGCACTGATGTAGTAAACAATCTGAGGAACAAGTCTGCCCCAGTTGATTGAGTTTGCTGAGGAGAACATCATGCCTTTTTCGTCAAGCTTTGCTGCAACTTCCTTATCGGTGAAGATTTTCTTAACGCCGTTCTGTGCATCGTCGAAGTTGCCGTTAATTGCACATACGGCAACGTTTTCACCTGCCTGAGTTGTCATCTGGAGCTTCTGCATGGGGCTTACGCCGTCATTGGGATAGAAGACCATAATCTTTGTACCGGGTACATCCTTGAATCCTTCAAGAGCAGCCTTACCTGTATCGCCTGAGGTTGCAACAAGAATAACGATAGTCTTATCTGCAACTGTCTTTTTAGCAGCAGTTGTCAGAAGGTAGGGAAGAAGCTGAAGCGCCATATCCTTGAAGGCACAGGTGGGGCCTCTCCACAGCTCGAGGATGTTTTCACCCTTGGCAATTGTCTTAATGGGTGACACCTTATCACTGCTGAATTTACCTGCAGCGTAAGCACCGCCCACACACATATCAATTTCTTCTTCAGTATAGTCGGTGAGATAAAGTGAGAGCACCTTTTTAGCTCTTGAAATATAATCAAGACCTACGAGTGAATCAATAAACTCACTGCTTACAGTAGGAATTGTTTCGGGTACGAACAAGCCGCCGTCTTTTGATATGCCCTGAGCGATAGCCTGAGCAGATGTTACTTTTACGCTTTTGTCTCTTGTACTTGTGTAAAGCATTTTAAAACCTCCATATTCGTAGAGAATTATAATCGGTTTATTGTAACACATTAAAATGAAAAAGTAAAGAGTTTGGTAGCGGGTTTTTGGAGCAAAAAAAGAACGCAGGTACTCACCCGCGTCCTTAATATGTTTATCTGAGCTTTTCAATCATTCTGTCAGGGAAGTTGCCTATAAGTGAATCAACGCCCATAGCGGCAAGACGCTCAATGTCGGCATATTCGTTGACAGTCCAGGTATTGATTTCACAGCCTGCCTTATGCATTTCGTCAACAACAGCCTGACTTAAGGTGATATGCCAGGGGTGGCAGCACTGCACGTTTCTTTCCTTGGTGTATTTGCCGAAGTCAACCAGCCAGTCACCTGTCAGGAAGCCTCTCTTGATTTCGGGGGCAATCTCCTCACAGCGCTTGACGGTGAAATGGTTGAAGGAGGAGAAAATTATCTTCTTTTCAAGGCCGAATTCTCTGACCAGGTCGATAACTCTCTGCTCAATTGTAGGATACTCATATACACCTGTTTTAAGCTCGATGTTTGTGATGACATCAGTGCTTTTTATAAGCTCGAAATATTCTCTCAGGGTGGGGATTTCATTTTTGCCGTAAACACCCTTAAAAGTTGCGGATGCATCAAACTTTTTAAGCTCGTCAAGAGTCATATCCTTAACAAGACCTTCACCGTTACAGGTGCGCTTAATATCCTCGTCGTGGATTATAACAATCTCGTTATCCTTTGTCAGGTGAACGTCAAGCTCAATGCCGTCAACACCAATTTCAACTGCTTTTCTGAAAGCTATCATTGTGTTTTCGGGGTACTTGCCGCTGAAACCTCTGTGTGCAAAAATCTTTGACATAATAATTCTCCTTTAACATTTTAATGCACCTCAGGTGCAATTCATGAAGCAACGCTTCAATTCATGGCAAAGCCAATTCATGACCGAAGGTCAATTCATCATAGCACCAAAAGTGCATAATTCACTTTGCCCTCGCCGGGCAGGCATTACTTTTTCCTAACGCGGAAAAAGTAATCAAAAACGCGTTGATGTTACATTTCAAACAGACTTATCTGTCTTGTTTCAGGCAGACTGCCGAAGGCGCCAACCTGCTTGAGCATCTCAATTACCGAAGAACCCGCACCTGCTCTTTGAGCGAAATCGTCAATTGAGACAAATTCGTCAACACCCTCTCTCGCTTTGGCAAGAGCAATAGCAGCATTTTCACCAACGCCGCTGAGTGCACCAAAGGGCATACGGATCTTGCCATCTTCTATCTTATAGACGTTAGCCTCGGATTTATAAATATCAACAGGCAGGAACTCTATTCCTCTTGCCATCATTTCGTTAACAACCTGCAGTGAGGGGTACATATTTATTTCCTTAGGCTGTGCTTCCTTGCCTCGTCTCTTAATATCAGCCATAAGGTCTTTGACAGCCTGTCTGCCCTTGAGTACGGTAACGGCATCAATATCGTCGCCTCGTACTGTCATAAATGCAGCATAATATTCAAGAGGATGATAAATCTTATACCAGCCAAGACGAAGTGCAGCACTTACATAAGCCGCAGCGTGAGCCTTGGGGAACATATATTTGATTTTCATACAGGAATCAATATACCACTGCTCAACACCGTTTTCCTTCATGGCGTTTATATGCTCCTCTGTCAGAAGCTTAGTGGCATTACCCTTACGTACAATTTCCATAATCTTGAACGCCATACTGGGTTCAACGCCCTTATGCATAAGATAAACCATAATATTATCTCGCGTGCCGATAACCTCAGAAATAGTACATACACCGTCAGCTATAAGATCCTTGGCATTGCCCAGCCATACATCAGTACCGTGAGAAAGACCCGAAACCTGAAGAAGATCTGAGAAATTCTTGGGCTTTGCATCTATGAGCATCTGTATAACGAAAGGCGTACCCATTTCAGGAATTGAAAGAGTACCTAAGGGACAGTCAATATCCTCTGCTGTTACACCTAAAGGCTCGGGACTTTCAAGGAGCTGATAAACCTTGGGGTCACAGATGTCCGTTTCCATTACGGGGATGCCCGTCAGGTCTTCAAGATGCTTATAAAGTGAGGGAACATCATGGCCGAGATTATCCAGCTTGAGAATTGTATCATGAAGGGCGTGGAAGTCGAAGTGGGTTGTTCTCGTGTCACTCTTGTTATCGTCGGCAGGGTGCTGAATGGGAGTGAAGTCGGAGGCATCAAATATATCAGGCACAACAACCATACCGCCGGGGTGCTGACCTGTTGTACGCTTGACACCGGTGCAACCGATAGTAAGTCTGTCCTCTTCCGCTTTAGATACAACCTGACCTCTTTCGGCAAGGTACTTTTTAACATAGCCGTAAGCTGTTTTGTCAGCAACACTGGCAATAGTACCCGCCTTGAAAACATGGCCGTCACCGAAGAGGGTTTCAGTATATCTGTGGGCTCTCGACTGATATTCACCCGAGAAGTTAAGGTCGATATCGGGGCTTTTGTCACCCTTGAAGCCAAGGAAGGTCTCGAAGGGAATATCGTGACCGTCACGCGCCATCGGCGTACCGCATTTCGGGCAGTCCTTAGGCGGAAGGTCATAGCCTGAGCCAACCTCACCCTTGAGGAAAAACTCATTATAACGGCAATTAGGACATCGATAGTGAGGCGCAAGGGGGTTAACCTCTGAAATGCCCGAGGCATTGGCAACATAAGATGATCCTACGGAGCCTCGTGAGCCTACATGATATCCGTGTTCCTCTGAGTTATGAACAAGCTTCTGTGCAATCATATAAAGAACGCCGAAGCCGTGTTTGATAATTGATGTAAGCTCCTTTTCAAGGCGCTTGGCAACATACTCGGGAACCGGATCACCGTAAAGTGCCTTAGCCTTATCCCAGCAGAGCCTTGTCAGCTCTTCGTCTGCACCTGCAAGGCTGGGAGGGAAGTTACCGTGAGGAATGGGTATGATAGTTTCAATCATATCCGCAATTTTATTTGTATTTGTAACAACTATTTCCTTGGCGGTTTCTTCACCGAGATAAGAGAATTCATTGAGCATCTCGTCAGTGGTACGGAAATAGAGGGGAGCCTGATTATCAGCATCACCGAAGCCCTGACCCGCCATAAGAATAGCTCTGTATTTGGCGTCGCCCGGGTCAATGAAGTGAACGTCGCAGGTTGCAACAACCATCTTGCCCAGAGCATCGGCTATATGTATAACCTTGCGGTTGAGGTTTTGTATATCCTCAACAGACTTTATCTGCGGGAACTTTTCACTCCTTATCATATATTCATTATTGCCGCAGGGCTGAATTTCAAGATAGTCATAGAAGGAAGCTATCTTCAATATTTCCTCGTTACTCTTGCCCTCAACAATAGCTCTGTAAAGCTCACCTGCCTCACAGGCTGAGCCTATAATAAGACCCTCACGGTGCTTAATCAGTTCACTTTTAGGGATAATGGGTCTTCTATGGAAATATTCAAGGTTGGAAAGTGTTATGAGCTTATAGAGATTTTTAAGACCCGTAGAGTTTCTTGCAAGAATAATCTGGTGGAAGTATTTGTTCTTTGCCTTTTTCCAATCCTCAAAGCTTGTTTCGGTATCGTCTATAAAGTAGCCTTCCATACCGTAGATGATTTTGATTTTGCCGCCTGCAGCCTTAACTGCATCAGGATAAGCCTGAACAACACCGTGGTCTGTGATGGCAATTGCCTTATGGCCCCACTCAACGGCACGCTTGACAAGCGCAGAAGCATCCGTAACGCCGTCCATCATAGACATTTTAGTATGAAGGTGAAGCTCTACTCGCTTTTCCTCAGCATCATCGGTTTTGGGAATTTTATCAACAACGGAAATAGCTCTTGGTGAAATGACATTTTCACCGGTGAATTTATCAAAACGAAGGTCGCCTCTGAGCATCAGAGTAACGCCGTTTTTAACTCTTTTGACAATAATATCGCAGTCTTCTTTTCTTTCAAAGACCTTGCAGGAATAGGCATAGGTACCGTCAGTGATATTAAAGGTAATGATAAGGTTTCTGCCGTCTTTTGTTTCTCTTGTTTCAAAGCCGAAAACATCACCCCACACAACGCAGCTGCCTTCATCAGGTGAAATCTCACTCAGAGCCTTGGGATTTTTAGTTATCTTAGTGCCGTAAATAGGCTTTGCAGTTTCAAGATAAAGCGGTATTCCTTCAACAATTTTATGCTCTTTCGGCTTGGGCTGATTTACCGTCTCCGGGTCGATACCCTTCGAGCGGAGGTTTTCCTCCTCAGAGGTTTTAATCATCAGTGCAACCTGCTCATCGTCCAGAGCAATTTCGGTTTTGCCGCCGAATTCAACGCTGACGGCACGGCCGAAGCGTTTCATAATAATTTTTTCCATCAGCTCTTTGGCACCTATACTGTCAAGGACATCCTTACCGCCGTGAGCAAGCTCAATATTAAGCACCCTGCCGTCAAAGGTAGCCTTACCGTCTTCAAAGAAGCCCTTTGAGGGTGCAAGAACCTCGTTGGTTTCCTTAACGAGAGAGCCGAAATAATTCTCACCGAAGCACTCGGAAGGCATATGACTTTCAATTTTTACGGAGTTGACTAACAGCTTATCGCAAAGTATACGCTGTGCCTCTTCTATATATCTGTAAGTCACGCTACGGGGAAACAGAGCGTCTATTTCAACGCTCTTCTTTTCCATTGATATTTTTACATTTTCAATTTCACATTCACAAAATGCCTCATGGAGCTTTTCATTTTCAAAAACTCCGAAAAGGTTTTCAAAGTAGTTACTCATTATTTTATCCTTTAAATAAGTTCAATTTCTTTCATAAGTTCGTCTATTATTTTATCTTCGGGGACTTTTCTGAGGATTTCTCCTTTTTTAAAGATTAGTCCGCTTTTATCGCCGCCGGCAATGCCAATATCGGCTTCTCTAGCTTCACCGGGTCCGTTGACAACACAGCCCATAACAGCAACGGTTATATTCTTTTTAACGCTTCTCAGGCGTTCTTCAACCTCATTTGCAAGACCTATAAGGTCAATTTTTGTTCTGCCGCAGGTGGGACATGAAACAAGCCTCGGGGTTGAATTATCAATGCCGATTGACTTAAGTATATCGTAGCCTGCATGAATTTCCTGAACGGGGTCGGCAGTGAGTGAAACTCTTATGGTGTCACCTATGCCTTTAGTCAGCAGTGAACCTATGCCAACACTTGACTTGATAAGACCCATTCTCTGAGTACCTGCCTCAGTAACGCCTAAGTGAAGGGGATAGTCGCAAAGCTCCGCCACCCTCTCGTATGCCTCAATCATATTGGTAACATTTGAGGATTTTATGGAAATAACAATATCGTCAAAGTCAAATTTTTGGAGAAGTCTGACGTGGTACATAGCACTTTCAGCCATAGCCTCGGGAGTTGGCGCACCGTAGGAAGCAAGAATTTCCTTTTCAACGGAGCCTGAGTTGACGCCTATTCTTATGGGTACTCCCCTCTCTTTGCAGGCATGGGCAACTGCCTTTACATTTTCATCTTTACCGATGTTGCCCGGGTTGATGCGGATTTTATCCACACCTGCCTCAAGAGAAGCAAGGGCAAGCTTATAGTCAAAATGAATGTCAGCCACAACGGGAATTGAAAGGCTTTCCTTGAGCGCCTTAACAGTGCCTACGCTTTCCATATCGGGAACAGCAAGACGGATAATATCACAGCCTGCATTCTGAAGAGCCAGCGCCTGACGCACATTACCCTCACTGTCACGGGAGGGTATATTAAGCATAGACTGAACAGTTATTCTGCTGTCTCCGCCGATATATATGTTACCAACCTTGACTTTTTTGGAATTTCGTCTGTTTATCATATTTCCTCATCCTAAATCAGATTTAATGCACTGAAGGTGCAATTCATGCCGTCAGGCAATTCATGACCGAAGGTCAATTCATGCACCAAAGGTGCAATTCATGAAGCAAAGCTCCATTTCACGGCAAAGCCGTTTCATTTAATTGAATCACTGTTTTGCAGTGTTACCAATGTTACTAAGCTACTAAGTTTTATATAAATATAAAATAAAATGGATATAAAAAGAATTATAATTAAAATATTGGTTACTTTGGTAACAAAACACCTCTGAACCCTTATAAACACTGGGTTTTTACAGTGTTACTAACATGTTACTAACTGTTACTAACTTGTTACTGGTAACAGCAGAAAACATGAACGAATTGTGAATACGCCTTATATTTCTTACTAAGCAATATAATTGCAAATCTTAGTTACCCCTTTATCTCCGCCCTCGCCGGGCAGGCATTCTTTTTCCTATCGCGGAAAAAGAATCAAAAAACGCGTTGATTCTGCGGCATCAAGTTTCATCCTTTGACTAAACTCCCTCGCAATTCCGAATTTCGAATTCCGCATTCCGAATTTAATAAAACCCTCTGCCTGAAATAAGCTTCCATATGTCACTTGCAGAAATGAGTGCCATAAAGCCAAGAAGTATTACAAGTCCTGCAGCGTGAATGTAGCTTTCATATTTCTGAGGTATCTTCTTTCTGAAAATCAGCTCAAAGAACATAAAGAAGAGGTGACCGCCGTCAAGAGCAGGTACGGGAAGAAGATTGAAAAGGCCGATGTTGATTGTAATCATAGCCATAATCATAAACATCTGTGTCCAGTCAACTGTTGCAATGCTTTCCTCGGCAATATCCGTAATAACCGAAATGGTACCGATAGGGCCTGCAAGGTCGTTCATGCCGTACTGACCGCTGATCAAGTCAAAGAGGCTCAGATAAACCATTCTGCCCATTGAAAGAGTGTAACCGAAAGCTGTTTTCGTCACATTAAAAATATTTTTATCCTGACCTAAAATAACAAAGTCGAAAACCGTAACTGTCATCATTTCAACATCACTGAGAGCTATTTCTTCGCCCTCACGCTCAATGGTGAAATCAAGAATATAATCCTTATCCTTGCCTATGGCGGCTATCATTTCTTCACCTGAGGCAACCTTTTCACCGTTTATGCTAAGGATTTTATCCCCGTCTTTCATGCCGAAATCCTTCATTTTTGCACTGACATTGCTTACAGTGCAATCGGGATTATATGAGAAGTTACCGCTTGTTCTTTTGGCAAAATGCACTTCGGGAAGAGTTATTTTCTCACCCTCACGCTCAACCACAAATTCATAAACCCCGCTGCTGTTTCTCTGCATAAGGAAGCTCACATCATAATCTGAGAAAACACGTTTGCCGTCTATTTTTATAATGCGGTCATTTGCCATGAGACCGCCTTCCTGATTGCTGACAGCGCCCTCATAAAACTGCAATATGTTTGTGGTACCAACAAGGTCTTCACTGCCCACAAGGCAGAAGCAGACAATAAGTCCGAGAATAAGATTAAAGGTAGCACCTGCGGCAATAATTATCATTCTTTTCCATACCTTCTGATTGCAGAAGGCTCTGCCGTCGGAGCTTTCCTCTTCCTCGCCCTCCATGGCAACAAAACCGCCTATAGGAAAAAGTCTGAGGGCATATTTAGTTTCCTTGCCCTGCTTTTTAAGCAGGGTGGGACCCATACCTATAGCGAATTCGTTGACCTTAACGCCAAAGATTTTAGCAAAGATAAAGTGACCGAATTCGTGTATGAGGATAATCACACCAAAAAAGAGTATTGCAATTAAAATGGGAATAATTTTGCCTTTGATATCAGCAAAAGAAAAAAGTAAGTTAAAATCCATGTTTCCACCTGATTATATTATTTAAGAGAGTTTTCTACATAAAGTCTTGCCTGTCTGTCAGCCTCAAGCACATCCTCAAGAGTGTAAGTGTCACACTTGGTAGCTGCTTCCACAGCTTTTTCTACTGTTTCGGCTATATCTAAAAAGCCGATTTTTCCCTGACGGAAAAGATAGTTTGCCATTTCGTTTGCACCGTTGGCTACGCAGGGATAAAGGCCGCCCTTTGTTATGGCATCACGGCAGATGTTGATGCATCTGAAGGTGTCATAGTCAGGCTTATAGAAAGTAAGATTAGCGTACTCCCAGAGATTCAGTTTTCTTACGGGAGATTCATATCTTTCAGGATATGTCAGGGCGTACTGTATGGGTATTCTCATATCGGGTACACCAAGCTGTGCTATAACCGAGTTATCATTATATTCAATAAGAGAGTGAATTATGCTCTCTCGGTGAACAACAATATCAATTTTATCGGGAGCCATATCAAAGAGCCATACTGCCTCAATAAGCTCAAGACCTTTATTCATCATTGTGGCACTGTCAACGGTTATCTTTGCGCCCATTTCCCAGTTGGGGTGCTTAAGAGCCTGAGCTACGGTAACATCTTTAAGCTCATCTCTCGTCTTGCCGAAGAAGGGGCCGCCTGATGCCGTTAATATAATTGACTTAAGCTCTTCTTTTTTATTCATACCCTCAAGGCACTGGAAAATTGCACTGTGTTCACTGTCAACGGGAAGTATTTTTACGCCCTTTTCCTTAGCCTTGTGCATTACAAGCTGACCGCCTGCAACAAGAGTTTCTTTATTGGCAAGGGCAATAGTCTTGCCCTTTTCAATAGCTGTGAGAGTGGGTACAAGACCGGCTATACCAACCACTGAGTTAAGCACCGTATCAGCCTGCTGTGCAGCTGCACATTCGCATACGCCCTCGAGACCTGAGAATACCTTTGTGTCTGTGTCGGCAAGGGCGATTTTAAGTCTTGCCGCCGCCTTTTCATCTGCCAACGCAGCGTACTTGGGTTTCCATTTTCTCACCTGAGCTTCAAGGAGCTTATCGTTACTGCCGGCAGTGAGTGCCACTATTTCATAGCCTCGCTTCTCGGCAACATCAAGGCTCTGGGTACCTATTGAACCCGTTGAGCCTAAAATTGAAAGTTTCTCAGCCATAATATCACCTTTAAACTGTGTATTCAGCAATCAGCTTAAGTATGCAGTAGAGTGTGGGCAGTACGAAAACACAGCTGTCAAATCTGTCCATAATTCCGCCGTGACCGGGCATGAGCTGACTGTAATCCTTTATGCCGAAGTTTCTCTTGATAACGCTTGCGGCAAGGTCGCCCATCATGCTGATGAATGAGCCCACCATTGAAATGGGGATGATATAAAGGAACTTCATATTACTCTCGCCCATAAAGCTGTAATCGTAGATATTTCTGCAACCGATTGTGAAGAAGTAAAGAATAAGCACATTCATCACTGCAGTGAGAACAATGCCGCCTACTGCGCCTTCAATTGACTTTTTGGGGCTGATTACGGGAGCCATCTTATGCTTGCCGAACTTTCTGCCAACGAGATATGCAAAAGTATCTGTAAACCAGGAGCAGGCAAAGCCGAGACCTACAAAATATGCACCCTCGTGGTGTGTGTAGCCACTGAACCAGTCAGCAATATTGTTAAGTCTCAGGAAGCACAAAAATGCAAAGGGAAGAGCTATTGATGAAAAGAAGGCCGCAGCACAGTGTGTGAACTGAATTTCCTTATTGCGCGCCACCATAAGACACATCAGCACCAGAGCGTAAATGCAATAAAGCACTGAAACGGTAGGCAGTGCAATTGAGAAACCCTCTGCAAGCACCGTAAACAAGCTGACTGTGCATGCAAGAGTGAAGAGTATCTTGCTCTTTGCGCCCACTGCTCTTGTTATTTCGAAGGTTGCCGTTGCGGCAAGAGCAGCAAGCACCGCCGTAATGGCAGGGGTAATATCAAAAATTACAAGAAGAAGGAAAGCTGCAAGACAAACACATATAACAATTGTCGATGCCGTTCTTTCCCCTTTGAAAAGTTTCTTTTTAGTTTTAGTTTCACTCATAAAACTCACCTGTTTATTATTTATTCTCTATTCTTTATTATCTTAGAAGCGTAAGCTTCGCTTACACTCCGCCGAAGCGTCTGTTTCTTTTAGCATATGCCTCAAGGGCTCTGTCAAGGTCCTCAGGCTTATAATCAGGCCACAGCACATCGTCAACATATATTTCAGCATATGCCGACTGCCACAGCAGAAAATTGGAAAGTCTGAACTCTCCGCTTGGTCTTATAATTAAATCCGGGTCGGGCTGACCTGCAGTGTAAATGCCTGCAGACACCGTATCCTCGGTGATGTCTTCGATTTTAAGTGTGCCGTTTTTCACTCTTTCGGCAATTGATTTCACGCTCTCGACTATCTCAGCTCTGCCGCCGTAGTTAACAGCAAGATTAACATAGGTGTTGCTCTTGTCTTTCGAGCGCTCCTCTACTGTGTCCATAAGCTTTACAATATCCTTGGGCATACCCTCTCTTGAGCCTATAAAGCGGATATTGTAGCCTGCCTCTTCGTTTTCCTGGGCGCGTCTTTCCATTTCATCAAGGTACTTTCTGAAGAGGGTCATTATTGCAGACACCTCTGTTTTTGAGCGCTTCCAGTTTTCTGTTGAGAAAGCATAGAAGGTTACATGCTTTATCCCGATGTCACTGCAATACTTAGCAATATTTCTGAAAACCTCAGCTCCCACCTTATGTCCTTCGGTACGCTTGAGGCCTCGTCCCTTTGCCCATCTGCCGTTGCCGTCCATAATAATTGCAACGTGCTGAGGTAAATTTTCTTTGCTTACTGCCATATTTTAACCTACCCTAAAAAATGATTATACAGTGGCTACCCCAAAAAGATAGCCACTGCCATTATACCCGATTAGATTTCCATAATTTCCTTTGCTTTTGCAGCAGAAAGGTCATCAACATCCTTGATGAAGTTGTCTGTGATTTTCTGGATTTCCTTTTCACCGTCTTTAAGGTCGTCCTCTGTGATTTCGGAAGCCTTCTTCATAGCCTTGAGCTTTTCAAGACAGTCACGGCGGATTGAACGGATAGCTACCTTTGAGTTTTCACCCATCTTCTGAATATCCTTGGCAATTTCCTTACGTCTGTCTTCTGTAAGGGGCGGGAATGTAAGTCTGATAACTGAACCGTCATTCTGAGGATTAATGCCGATATCTGAGGTCTGGATAGCCTTTTCAATTGACTTGAGTACTGACTTATCCCAGGGCTGAACAACAAGAACTCTTGCCTCTGCAACTGAGATTGAACCAAGCTGATTAATGGGTGTGGGTGTGCCGTAGTAGTCAACTGTAAGCTTGTCTAAAATCTGAGGGTTAGCTCTGCCTGCACGGATTGCGCCGTATTCTGACTGAAGAGCGCTGATAGTTTTGCCCATCTTTGTTTTTGCGGTTTCAAATACTGTTTTCATAATAAATTCCTCTCTTATTATAAATTGATGTTTTCTTTATTTACAATGCCGAAGCATTATTTTACTGTTGTGCCGATTTTTTCGCCCTGAAGAGCTCTCACGATATTCTGAGGGTCATTGAGATTGAAAACGAGAATGTTTATGTCATTGTCTCTGCAGAGTGAAGCTGCAGTTGAGTCCATAACCTTAAGACCCTTTGCAAGCACCTCTGAATGTGAAAGCTCGTCATACTTCACTGCATCACTGAACTTGTTGGGGTCTTTGTCATAAACGCCGTCAACATTTGTTGCCTTGAAGATAACCTCAGCTTCAATTTCAGCTGCTCTGAGTGCCGCTGTTGTGTCAGTTGAGAAGAAGGGAAGACCTGTTCCGCAACCGAAAATAACAACCTCACCCTTTTCGAGATGCTCAACTGCCGCTCTCTTTGAGAAGGTTTCTGCAACCTGAGGCATTGAAAAAGCTGAAAGTACGCTTGCCTTGACACCAAGCTGTTCAAGTGTATCACAGAGTGCAAGTGCATTTATGCAGGTAGCAAGCATACCCATCTGGTCAGCTCTGCTTCTGTCCATTTTACCTGATGATCTGCCGCGCCAGAAGTTACCTCCGCCAACAACAAGACCTACCTGGGTACCAAGGTCAACACACTGCTTGATAACGCCGCAGATTTCGTTTGCAACATCGAAGTTGATGCCCTTGCCTTCTTCGCCGGCTAAAACCTCACCGCTTATCTTCAGGAGTATTCTCTTATATTTAACTGCCATGGTAAAATTCCTCCATATATTCCTTTTACACCATTTTACTAAATATAACCTTAAGTGTAAAGACTTTTTTCGGTTTTTCTTAAATTATTTTTATGCTTTCGTAGTCCTCTGAAGCACTTTCACACTTAAAGCGAATCATATCAAGACCCTTGACATTTTCGGCATAAAGACCGTAGGCATAGTCCTTGCATATGTTTCTGTACCCTGCCGTGGACTTTTCAATTGTGACATTCTCGGCATTCTTGATATAGAAGCAGGAATTTTTGCTGTCGGTCAGACCGTAATCAATTGCCGGACGAAGGTCATAAAGACCGCACTCCCACTTGGAGGTTTTATCAAGGGTAACCTGTACATTTTCAAAATGTACATCTTCAATGGGGTTATCCTTTGTGCCGTGAACAAGCACACCGTTTTCACCCTTGCAGGTGATGTTATTGAAGCGGATATTCTTTATGTGACCGCAGACAGTGTTTTCGTCACGCCTGAAAGCAGTGATTGCAATAGGCTCTGCACTGCCCCACCAATCGGGACAGAAGCGTCTTGTTTCAATAATGATGTTGTTAAAAGAAACATTTTCAACATTGCCGCCGTCTCTTATCTGAATTGAAATGCCTCTGTTTGACTTTGAAATTGTGCAGTCGGAAACTATAACATTTCTGAAATCGCCCACGCCCTCAGTGCCGATTTTTATTGCAGCAGAGGTTGATGTAAGAGTGCAGCCGCTGATTATAACGTTTTC
Source organism: Acutalibacteraceae bacterium (assembly GCA_045637065.1). GTDB lineage: Bacteria > Bacillota > Clostridia > Oscillospirales > Acutalibacteraceae > UBA6857. Next base: position 714 of record JAZTYQ010000058.1, on the reverse strand, counting down.
TGTGGGGCCGTATTCACTGTTGCCCTTTGAAGCCTTGAGGCAGATACAGTCGTCGGCGCAGACAACATGACAGCCCAGTATTCTTACATTTGAGCAGTGGTCAGGGTCGATACCGTCACTGTTGGCAACATCAATGGGGTTAAGGATTCTTATGTTTGAAATAAGCACATCGTCACAGCCTGCAGGATGAAGTGTCCAGAAGGGAGCGTCCTTTATTGTGACATCCTTAACAGTGATATGGTTGGAATTCTCGATATATATAACCGTTGGTCTGGGATAGAAATTGCCCGTAACATAGTATTGGCTTTTTCTCTCAACGAAGGCATAGCAGTTTGCATCAATTGTGCCTTCACCGCTGATAACCGCACCGTGAGCGCCGTAGCCGTAAATAAAGGCGAAGGAGGGCTTACCGGTAACAGGATTACCTACAAGAGCAGTTTTCGGATCGTTGATTGTTTCGCAGGGTCTGATATAGGAATCAATATCACTGCTTGCCTTGAGAACTGCACCCATCTGCAGATGAAGCTCAACATTTTCTTTCAGTGCAACAGAATGACTGTAATAGTTACCGCTTTCAAGCACCACTCTGCCGCCGCCGTTTCCGGCACAATCATCAATGGCCTTCTGTATTGCTTCACCGTCATCGGTTATGCCGTCGGCAACTGCGCCGTAGTCTTTGACGTTATATAATTTCATAGGTTTCCCTCCATAAAT
>JAZTYQ010000057.1:0-4857 GCA_045637065.1 Acutalibacteraceae bacterium | reverse complement strand
TAACAGGAAAAGCGGAATTTCAAGCGAAGAATTTTATAAAGACATTCTCATATAGCAAAAGGGACAGAAACCTTATGGGCTTCTGTCCGAATTTTTATTTCAATGCTTCACTCAGCACCTTAAGGTTACGGTTCATAAGACCGATGTAGGTCACTGCGTCATTGAAGTCCTCAGCCGAAACAACATGGCAAGAATAAAGAGTTTCTACCTTTGCACCAACTGCTTCGGCAATGGTGGAAGCAACATTGCCTTTGGATAAATCAACCTTGAAAACAGCAGTTGTTTTTTCCGCTTTACATCTTTCAATAAGCTCTGCTATGGTTTTGGGATTAGCCTCAGCCTGGGCCGAACATCCGGGAAATGCCGAAAAGTAACTGACATCATAGCGTTCGGCAAAATATATGAAAGGAAATCTGTCACCGACAATAAGAGACTTTGTGCCGTAATCACTGAATAAAGCCTCAAACCGACTGTCAAGCAACTCAAGCTCGGCTATATAATTCTCTGTGTTTTCACGGTAATAATCAGCATTTTCACCGTCACAAGTTATTATAGCATCACTTATGGCTCTGACAATCTCAATTGCATTAAGAGGTGAAGTCCAGACATGCTCGTCATATTCCTTTTCATCGGGGTGTGAATTTTCATCTTCACCGTGATGATGCTCCGCTTCATAAAGCTCAACAACATCCATCATCCTGATTATTCTCACATTTTCGTCAGCGGTTTTAAGGATGTTGTCTGCCCATTTGTCGCTTTCACCGCCGCCGTAGATAAAGATATCACACTGCTGAATTTTCATTATATCCTCAGGTGTAGGCTCATAGGTGTGGCTCTCTTCACCGGGTGAAAGAAGCATAATCACATCTGCTTTGTCCCGTGCTATTTCTCTTGCAAAGTCATATTGAGCAAAGGTGGTAGCAACAACTGTAGCTTTGTTTTTGTTATAATGCTCTGCACCGCCCGAAAAAAGAACAAGCAGTAAAGAGCAGGCTGAAAGTGTAATTATAAGTGTGCAGCTAATTTTCTTAATTAAGGCGGATTTATTCACATTGCTTACACCTTTCAATGCTGAAAAAACAGCAAGGGCAAAAATGTTTACACACACAACACTGGCACCTGTGGGAGCTTCAAACTTCACTGAGAGAACAAGCCCCGTCACAAAGCAAAGAACAGACACAAGTGCGCTTGAAACAACAACACTCCTGAAGCTTTTGCAAAGTCTCATAGAAGTAACCGTAGGGAAAATAATAAGTGAGGAGATAAGCAGAGCGCCCATCATTTTCATGCCTATAACAATTGTTACTGCTGTCAGGGCAGAGATAAGCATATTATAAACAGCTGTTTTTGTACCCGTAGCCTTTGCAAAGCTTTCATCAAATGTAACGGCAAATATTTCATTATAAAAAATTATGAATAAAAGAATAACAACAACAGAAAGCACAGATGCAAGAATAACATCATTTGAGCTCATTGTCAGAATACTGCCGAACATATAGTTATAGATGTCCACATTCATTCCCGTTGTCATGGAAGTGACCATAACACCCACGGCAAGTGCGCCTGTTGAAATAAGAGCTATGGCGGCATCGCCTTTGATTTTGCCTTTTTCGCTCATACGAAGCAGAAGGAAAGCCGCAACAACTACTATAGGCAGTGCAAAATATAAGGGTGCAACACCTGCCGCAGCACCGATAGCCATAGCACCGAAGCCCACATGAGACAGTCCGTCACCTATCATGGAGAAGCGTTTAAGCACAAGGCTGACACCTAAAAGAGCGCAGCATAGCGAAACGAGAACACCCACAACAAGAGCTCTTAAGAGAAACTGCTGTGAAAAGAGAATTGAAAGAGTTTCTGTCATATGCTGCCACCTCCCGCAAAATTTTTATATGTGTCACTTTCCAGGTACTCTGCCGTGGTACCGAAGAAGCTGTGTGATTTTTTTATGTGAAGAATGTGAGTGGCGTTATTTACGGCAGTGAGCAAATCGTGTGACACCATAATTATTGTTATGCCGAACTCCTTGTTTATCTTTTTAATAAGTGAATAGAACTCTGCAGTAACAATGGGATCAAGACCTGTAACGGGTTCGTCAAGAAGCAGAAGCTTGCCCGTTGCACACAAGGCTCTTGCAAGAAGCACCCTTTGCTGCTGACCGCCCGAAAGCTCACGGTAGCACTTATTTTTAAGGTGAAGGATATCAAGCTTTTTCATATTATCCAGGGCAATTGCTTTATGCTTTCTGCCAAAGAATATTCCGCCGTCTTTAACAGTGAGACAGCCCGAAAGCACAACCTCCCACACGCTTGCAGGGAAATCCCTCTGTGCCGTTGTCTGCTGAGGAAGATAGCCAATCTGCTTTGAGCTTAGTCCGTCACCCATATGAAGATGCCCTCTGGCAGTTTCTTTAAGTCCCAGTATTGATTTGACAAGGGTGCTTTTACCGCTGCCGTTTTCACCTACAATGCATAGATAGTCTCCCGCTTCAACATTGAAGCTGAGATCTTCAACAACAAAATTACTGTCATAACGAAGATAGACATTTTTACAGCTTATAAGAGACATAATCATACACCTGCCCCTTCACTGCATTTGCCGCAGATACCGTATATTACGGTTCTGGCATTATCAATTCTGAACTTATGGTGGCTGAAAATATGCTCGCCTACAGAATCCATAAACTCACAGCCCAGGTGGTGAAGTTCACCGCATTCGGTGCATTTCAGGTGCATATGTGAATTGCAGTTCATCTCCTTGTCAAGAAGCTGGTAGGCGGCGCATTTCTTTTTGTCATCGCTTATCTTTCTCGCGTCCGACGAAGAAACGAGACTGTCAAGAAATCTGTATAAGGTGGCTTTTCCCACGGGAGTGCCACATTCCTTAAGGCCATCGGCTATTTCGTCACAGGTGAGAAGCTGCGCTTTATTTTCCAGCAGAAACTCATAGATTATCTGCTTTTGCTTTGTGTTGTAGGTTGTTCTTTCCATAAGCTCACCTCAAATTGAAACTGATTTTCAATTTCAATTATAATCTCACAAAAAAAATTTGTCAAGCAAATTCCCATCATTCATTGCAAAGACGCTGCAAATATGCTATTATTAAATGAAAATTAAATTTCAGGAGGAATTTTAAAATGTTAAACCTTATCAGAAGCTTTTTATTATCTGTTGAAACAACTGTTGCCGAAACAGATGCAACAACCACCAGCAACCCTCTCCTCGACGAAAACGGACAGTTTGAAGATGTTCCCACAGCACTCAATAATGTTGTGGAGTGGCTCGACAGCCTTCAGCTTATCGAAAAGTTTTATGCCAAGCTGCCCACAATCATTATTGCAATTGTGCTTGTAGTTGCAGGCTATTTCATTGCTAAATTTGCAAAGAAGCTTGTTGTCAAGGCAATGAAAGCTAAAAACGTGGATCCCTCAGTTTATAACTTCATCAAGAGAATTGTTTCCGTAGGCATCAACTTCTTCTTCATTATGCTTGCACTTTCAATGTTCATCAATATAGGTTCACTTCTTGCTGCCGTTGGTGCTGCCGGTGTTACCGCAGGTCTCGGTCTTCAGGCAACGGTGGCTCAGTTTGCAAGCGGTATTCAGATTCTTATGAACCGACCCTTTAAAACAGGTGACTTTGTTGAGCTCAACGGCGTTTCGGGCAGTGTTGCTGACATTCGTTTTATGCACACTGTTGTTCTCACACCTGACAACAAGAGAATTACTATCCCCAACTCACACATCACCTCAAACCATATCATAAACTACTCTGCTGAAAATATGAGACGCGTTGATTTCAGCTTCTCAATCAGCTACGGTGATGACATTGCTAAAGCTAAAGCTGTTATAAAAGAAACAGCACTTGCAAACCAATTTATTCTTAAAGACCCTGCTCCGGAAGTATATGTAGGCTCACACGAAGCAAGCTCAATCAATCTCACCACAAGAGTATGGTGTGCTGTTGATAAATATTGGGATGTTTACTTTGCAATGCAGGAAAATGTCAAGCTTGCCCTTGACAAAAACGGAATCAACATTCCCTTCAATCAGCTTGATGTTCACATTATTAATAAATAATCGGAGACCCTTATGTCAAAACTATTAGTAAAGCTTTTTATAAAAAACTATCAGGACACCAAAAATCCGTCGGTGCGTGAAAAATACGGCTACCTGGGCAGTGTGGTAGGTATATTAATAAATATACTTCTTGCGGCAAGCAAATATTTCATAGGCGTTATCACCAACAGCATTGCAATTTCCGCCGATGCTATCAATAATCTCAGCGACAGTGTTTCAAATGTTATTACCCTTGTCAGCTTCAAAATGGCAAACGCCAAGCCTGATAAAGAACACCCCTTCGGTCACGGCAGAATAGAATATGTTGCGGCACTTGTTGTGGGCTTTTTCGTTGAGCTTATGGGATATGAGCTTATTAAGTCCTCAATTGACAAGATAAAAAATCCCGAGGCAGTTGTTTTTTCCATACCCGCAGTGATTGTCCTTGTTCTTTCAATAGGCGGTAAAATCTGGCTGGCACTGTTCAACCGTTACCTTGGAAAGAAAATTGACTCCCCTGCCATGTCTGCAGTAGTTACTGACAGCATCGGTGATACAACTGCAACGGCAATTACCCTTGTTTCTCTTGTGGCTTCACTGTTTACGGATATACCTTTAGACGGATATATGGGTATAGTTGTATCACTGTTTATCCTCTATTCAGGCTTCGGTATCCTTAAAGAGTCAATCGGCATCATTCTCGGCAAGCCTCCTGAAAAAGAAGTGGTTGATGAGCTTGTGGACTTCATTATGTCACACAATGAAATTCTCGGCATACACGACCTTGTTATTCATTCCTA
>JAZTYQ010000056.1:0-2712 GCA_045637065.1 Acutalibacteraceae bacterium | reverse complement strand
GTCTGTGTAACCTGACCGGGAAGTGATGTGGGAGCCATCTGACCGCCTGTCATGCCGTAAATTGCATTGTTAACGAAGATAATTGTGATGTTTTCGTTTCTTGCTGCAGCATGAACTGTTTCAGCCATACCGATTGAAGCAAGGTCGCCGTCACCCTGATATGTAAAGACAATGTGGTTATCCGGATCTGAACGCTTAAGACCTGTTGCAACAGCAGGAGCTCTGCCGTGTGCTGCCTGCACCATATCACATGTGAAATAGTTGTAAGCGAGAACTGAGCAACCAACGGGAGCAACACCGATAGCCTTGCCTTCGATGCCAAGCTCGTCAAGAGTTTCAGCAACAAGACGGTGAATTATACCGTGTGTGCAACCGGGGCAATAATGAAGAGGTACGTCAGCAAGTGACTTGGGTTTATCGAATACTACCATTATTTGTTACCTCCTTTGTTTGCTTCTTTGATTGCTTCAAGCACCTGCTCGGGTGAAGGAATCATACCGCCTGCTCTGTTGCAGAGTGTCACGGGTTTCTTATATTCAACTGATGCTTTGATATCTTCAATCATCTGACCCATTGAAAGCTCAACACTGATAAAGGTGTCAACCTTTTCAGCAGCAGCCTTAAACGCCTTTGTGGGGAAGGGCCAGAGTGTAATGGGTCTTATCATACCAACCTTAATGCCCTCTGCTCTTGCCATAGCAATTGCATTCTTTGCAACACGGGCAGCAATACCGAATGCACTGACACAGATTTCAGCATCATCCATCATGTATTCTTCATACATAACTTCGTTTTCTTCAATAGTCTTATACTTCTCAAATCTCTCGAAGTTGAGCTTTTCAAGCTCTTCGGGTACAAGTGAAAGTGAATTGATGATGTTGTGCTTTCTCTCGCATTTTGTGCCTGTTACAGCCCATGACTTATCGTAGTCAGCAACTGCAGCTTCTTCAAGTGAAACAGGCTCCATCATCTGACCCATAGTACCGTCTGCAAGAATCATTGATGTCATTCTGTATTTATCGGCGAGGTCAAAGCCTTTAACAGTAAGTGAAGCCATTTCCTGAACTGATGAAGGTGCAAGAACAATCATCTTGAAGTCGCCGTGTGCGCCGCCCTTTGTTGCCTGGAAATAGTCTGACTGTGAGGGCTGGATACCGCCGAGACCGGGCCCGCCTCTCTGTACGTTGACAACGAGTGCGGGTAAATCTGAACCTGCAAGATATGAGAGACCCTCAGCCTTAAGAGAAATTCCCGGGCTTGATGAAGATGTCATAACTCTCTTGCCGGTGCCTGCAACACCGTAAACCATATTGATTGCTGCAACTTCACTTTCAGCCTGAAGGAAGCATCCGCCGATTTTAGGCATCTTCTTAGCCATATATGCGGCAATTTCAGTCTGAGGAGTGATGGGATAACCGAAGTAATGACGGCAACCTGCAAGGATAGCTGCCTCAGCAATAGCTTCGTTACCCTTCATAAGTACTTTTTCAGCCATTTTATTTACCTCACTTTTCAACCTTGATTATACAGTCGGGACACATAGTTGCGCAGAAAGCACAACCGATGCATTTACTTTCATCTGTCATTTCGGCAGGTGAATGACCTTTAGCGTTAATCTTATCTTTAGCAATTATAAGAATCTGCTTGGGACAAACATTGACGCAAAGACCGCAACCTTTACATAAATCTGTTCTGAATGTTACTTTAGGCATTCTTTATACCTCCGATTAAATAATTTTACTTTGTAATTTCAAAGGGAATAAGTTATTGACCTTTCCCTTCAATGAAGCGCATAATTCCTCTTTTGCCGTTGTCATTATGACGGGAAGTGAACTGAGTTTGCTTAGCTTTTCAATTTCCTCTAAAGTTGAAAGCACATCTTCAGCAACCGTATCATCACCGAGATTTGAGTTGTTGGCAATTGCAGTGAACTCAAGGTGTGAGGCCGCTTCGATTTCTCTCATAATTTCAAGAGCATCCTCTGCAGTTCTTGTAAGCGGGCGGAAGAAATTAGCCACGAATATCATTTCATAGTTATTCTCTTCCTTGATGAACGGAGCAAATCTTCCGAGAGCCACAGCACCAACATCGTCACCGCCGATATCCATAACGGCGTATGTGTTTCTGTCCTGCACTGCTCTGTACATAGTCTGCGGAAGTGCCGGTATATCAAGGTTACTGCCTGCAAACTCCGAACACAAAAGCTCTATGCCCTTTGCTTTAAGCTCATCTTCGCTGTCTTTGGTGCGAAAATAGGGATTGACTATATCCAAGTCGGCAATAACAACCGGCAAGGACATATCCTTTAAGTGAATCGCATAGTTGACAGCTATGTTTGTTTTGCCGCTGCCGTAATGACCTGCAAAAAGAGTGATACGTTTTTTCATAAAATCCATATCCTTCATTATATGACAATTTAACTGATTTTTCAATATTTTTACAGAAAAATATTAAAGTTTGTTTCTCTGAATTTTGCCGCTTATAGTCTTGGGAAGCTCGTCACGGAAGACGACAATTCTGGGGTACTTATAAGGAGCTGTATTCTTTTTAACATAGTTCTGGATTTCCTTTTTAAGCTCTTCTGTGGGTTCAGTACCCTTGGTAAGCACTATGCTTGCCTTTACCACCTGACCTCTGATTTCATCAGGGGCAGCAGATACACCGCACTCGAGAACATAAGGAAGCTCCATAATAACATTTTCAATTTCAAAG
>JAZTYQ010000055.1:0-12550 GCA_045637065.1 Acutalibacteraceae bacterium | reverse complement strand
TACATACCGAAGGTGTGCTTTGCTTCAGGCTTATACTGACCTTCACCCTCATGGGCTTCCACTGTGAATTTCTCGTTAATTTTAGCTATGAATTCCTCGGGTGTGTATCCGTTCAGGTCTTTCATAACTCTGTTGTAATCCATAATTTCAAGCTCGTCTTTTGGGAAAGCTACTGCGAGGAAGAAGTTGAATTCTTCACTGCCGTTATAGTCGGGGTTAGCCTGTCTTCTCTTTTCGCCAACTCTTACGGCACTTGCACAACGGTGATGTCCGTCTGCTATATAAAGATAGTCTATGCCTTCAAAAGCATTCTGGAGCTTCTTATTTATATCTGCATCGTCAACAACCCATACTGTGTTTGCAATGCCGTCATCAGTTACGAAATCGTAGCAGGGAGCGTGATTCTCTTTCCAATCATTTATGGTGCTGCTGATTTCATCGTTTTCGCGGTAGGTCAGGAAGATGGGGCCTGTGTTTGCATCACAGTAGTCAACGTGGCGTATTCTGTCAGCCTCCTTGTCAGCTCTGGTGAACTCGTGTTTTTTGATGATGTTGTTAATATAGTCGTCAATTGAAGCACAGCCAACAAGACCCGTCTGACTTCTGCCGTTCATAATCTGACGGTAAATATAGAAATAAGCCTCACTGTCCTGATTGCAGATGCCGTCGCTTTCAAGCTTTTTAAGGTTTTCGGAAGCCTTGAGATAAACCTTTTCATCATATATGTCAATGTCCTTGTCAAGGTCAACTTCAGCCTTATCAACGTGAAGGAATGAGTAGGGCTTATCCTTTGTCATTTCTCTTGCTTCTTCACTGTTCATAACATCATAAGGCAGAGCAGCAACTAAATGTGCATATTCTTCTGTGGGACGAACAGCCTTGAATGATTTAAAAATTGCCATAAAAATTTCTCCTTTATTTATATTGTTTTGCTTTGTCGTTAGGTCAGTTGATTTGCACATAACCGGATTTTTCGATTAATGCTTGACCTTCATCGGATAAAATCCAATCCACTAAAATAGGGATATTTTCATTTTCATTGTCTGCACGGTAGATAGCGTAAAACTGTGCAACAATGGGATAACTGCGATTTTGAATGTTTTGCGCACTTGGGTAAACTCCATTCAAGGAAAGCATTTTTACTGAATCGTTTTCTACAATGCCATCCATATAGTAGCGGAATGAGAAGCCGATAGATGCTCCGGTAATAGCTAACAGAGATTTTCGCCCGATTTTATAATCTCCCATAAACGCTTCAAAGGTTGTCTGGCTTCCGCTGCCTTCAAGTCTTGTTACAGGGTTAATAACTCGGTTTACTCCACCGACCTCTGACCAATTTGTGTATTCACACGCATATATTTTTCTAATCTGCTCGGTAGTAAGATTAGAAATGGGATTATTTTCATTTACAAAGAACACGAATCCCTCTAATCCGATAGGTACATAAACTAATTCTACACCTTTTTCCTTCGCATACTGTTTTTGTGCATCGGAAGGAGCAGCACAAAAGAATATATCCGTTGTTCCGTCGACAATTGCTTGATAACCGCGAACAGTATTTTTATACTGCATTGCACTATCTTCAGCGAAGTTTTCTCCGTAATAATTGTCGTCTGAAAATTCGCCGCCATCGTAAGTAACACAACCGTCAGGATATACATTATCAATAACAGCAGCATAAACCGGAACTAATGCGGCAGCTCCGTCAAGAACAGGAAGGCTATTGGTCAGTTTCAGAGAGGACTCTATATCTGGAAGATCGGAGTCTTCCTTATGAGGAAGATAACTTCTCACATCAATCATTTGTGCTTGTGTTACACCGCTGAAGTTATTGGAGAGCCTGCGAGTAAGCAGCTGATACATACTCAGATTGAATGCCGCAAATAACGCAACAATCAGTACGATTGACATAATTTGCTTTATAAGCTTCATTTAACCCCATAGCTCCTTTCCAATAAAATAGATTATGGAGCAATGTTCATAAGCATAGATCGCATAAATAAAGTGTGCTATGGTCAGTGCAAGGCATACACCTATAACCGATAAAAGTATTATTGAAAATGTGCGATCTTTCATATTCCCACCTCACATAAAGGCTGCAGCCATAAACATAAGTGCGATAAAGCCAATAACTATTGCTGCGTAAACACCGGCAATAATAGACAGCACAATCAGCATGATTTTACGCTTCTTGATTTCATCATCAGAAAATGTACCCGGAGATACCTTGTTTTGCTTATTTGCAGATACATAACGGTATAGGCTGATGCCAAACAACACAATCCAGATAATCGGTATTGCAAAGAAAAATATGTCGTACGATAGGATACCAAACATAAAGAAACCTCCTTAAAACTTATACTATTATTGTATATGTTTTGGTTTTCTTTGTCAATATCATAGTATATTTTGCTTAAAGCGAGAAAAGATATAAAAGAAATTAAAACGAACGAGGGATAAGCTATGTCTATATCAAATGAAGAATACGGTAAGCTTGCCAAGCGTGCATCACCCGGGTCTCCCGTGGTTAAAGACTGTTTTTTGGCGTTTATTTTCGGCGGTGCCATATGCACCTTTGCGCAGGTACTTCTTAATTGGTTCAAATCTACAGATATGACCCTTGAAGAAAGCAAGGCACTTGTTACGGTTGTACTCATAGCAATAACTGCAATTCTCACTGCGGTGGGAGTTTTCGATAAAATAGCAAAGCACGCCGGGGCGGGTACTGCAGTGCCGATAACGGGTTTTGCCAATTCCATAGTTTCTGCTGCTCTTGAGTTTCAGACCGAAGGAAGAATTCTCGGCACTGCTGCACAGATGTTCACACTTGCGGGACCCGTAATTGTTTTCGGATGCTCCTCAGCGGCAGTGTACGGACTGATAATTTATTTTTTTGGATTATATTGAGGTGATGCAATGGCTTTGAGAATGGGAAAAACGGTTATTCTTGAAAGTAAGCCACACATTATCGGCAATGCTGCCGTTGTGGGTAAAAAAGAAAGTGAAGGTCCTCTCGCAGGTGAATTTGACGAAATATTCGAGGACACCACAATGGGTGAGGATTCCTGGGAAAAGGCCGAGAGTCTCTACCTTAAAACTGCAGTGGCAAGGGCTCTTGAAAAAGCTGCTGTAGGTACCTGTGAGGTGGATGCAATCTGCTCGGGGGATCTGCTTAATCAATGCACAGGCTCAACCTTTGGTCTCAGGGATTTTTCCATACCCTTCTGCGGTGTTTACGGTGCCTGCTCCACTATGGCGCTGAGCCTTTGTGTCAGCTCTCTTATGATTGAAAGCGGTGCTTTTAATTGCTGCGTTGCGGCAACAAGCTCACATTTCTGCTCGGCTGAAAAGCAATTCCGTAAGCCTCTTGAATACGGAGGTCAGAGGCCACCCACGGCACAGTGGACGGTTACGGGTTCAGGTGCGGCGGTGCTGAAACGCACAAGCTCGGACATAAGTCCCTATATAGATAAAATTCATCTTGGCACAATTCAGGATTACGGCATTAAAGACAGCAACAATATGGGTGCTGCTATGGCACCTGCTGCAGCTAAAACCATTGGAGATTTCTTGTCTGACACCGGCACAAAGCCCATGGATTATGACCTTATTCTCACAGGCGACCTGGGCAGTGTGGGCAGTGAGCTTTTATATGAGCTTCTGCTTCGTGAAAACTCAGTTGATATTTCTTCGGTGCATAAGGACTGCGGTCTTATGATTTATGACAGAGAAAAGCAGGATGTTCATTCTGGTGGCTCGGGATGCGGCTGCAGCGGCAGTGTACTTTGCTCACATATCATCAATTCAATGCGTGACGGTAAGTATAAAAACATTCTTTTTATTGCTACGGGAGCGCTTATGTCGCCGGTATCATCGCTGCAGGGGCAGTCTATTCCGGGAATTGCCCATCTGGTAAACATCAAAAAGGGGGTGTGATTATGGATTTATTCAGAACGCTTAAATGTATCATCTGCCTTGTAAAATGCTCAAAATATCTCTACTACATTAAGAAAGCACTGTGCTTTGTCAGCCTTGGTCTTGTGGCGGTGGTGCTTATCTGCACTGCAAAAAACAGCAAATGCCTTCTCAGAAAGCTCGGGGTGAAGTGATATGGAATTTTTTCTCGATTTGCTTAAAGCTTTTGTTGTGGGCGGTTTAATTTGCGTAATCGGTCAGCTTCTCATTGATTTTACGAAAATGACTGCGGGAAAGGTTTTGGTGCTTTTTGTTGTAGTTGGTGTAGTCCTCGGTGCAGTGGGAGTTTATGAGCCTCTTGCAGAGTTTGCAGGAGCAGGTGCCACAACCCCAATTACGGGCTTTGGTTATGTTCTTGCAAAGGGCACCCGTGACGCTGTGGCTGAAGAAGGCCTTTTAGGTGTAATCAAGGGACCTTTATGCTCAGCCTCTGTAGGTATTATGGCAGCAGTGCTGTGCGGACTTGTTGCAAGTGTTTTTGCAAAACCGAAGGATAAATAAAGCAGTCGCCTCTGCGACTGCTTTTTGCTGTTATTAAAGACAAGCGTGCGGATTTCCGCACGCTTTAATCATATCATCACAGCTTACTATATAGTTTTGCCCATGCCTTGACCCTTTCCTCATCATATTCCTTGGGCATAGCCTTGCTAACAAGTGGCAGCAGGGGATAACCCTTGAAGGTGCCAAACAGGGGAGGAATGAGATTTAAAAGACGGGGCACGGTACTCAGCATTTTGCCAACAAGCTCAGGTGTCAGGGGAAAGCCGTTATAAATATTCAGGTTGTCTGCCGTGAGAATTTCACGCTCTGCAAGAAGGTCAACCTGCTTTGCATCAACATAGGTGAAAAAGTTTTTCAGGGTGCTTATAAGGATAAGCTCCTTGCCCAGCTTCTGGAAATATTCATACTGATAGCCCCACAGCTCCTTTTTGGTGTAGGCACCCTTTGCCTTAAGCACCGTGTCGGCAAGAAGTCTGCCCGCTTTCATGCTCAGCACAATACCGCTGCCGTTGAGAGGGATAGTCATACCTGCACTGTCGCCTACGGCAGCATAGCCGTCGCAAACAAGCATTGGCAGCATTTTAGTCAGGGGTATATCGGCAAATTTGCCACCTCTGACAGCCTCTTCGGAAATATAGGGATAGTCCTTTCTGAAACTTGCCAGAGCTTCGTCAACCTCTTTTTGTGTCAGCACCCCTGCCGAGCCGAATTTGCCTATAAGCACGTCAACAAAATCATCTTCCGTAATAGTCCAGTCGATGCCGGGTCTGTTCATGTGAAACATATTAATTGTTACGGGGGGATTTGTAAGTTCACCCGTTGTGTTTTTATAATAGGCTCTGAAAACGTGGAAAACATTTTTTTGCTCTATGGTACGCTGTACTCCGCAGCTAAGAGGCAGATTTTTTCTTACGGGTGAGTTAAGGCCTGCCGCATCAATAATAAGGTCTGCAAAAAGTTCTGCGGTGTTTTCGCCGTCTGTGATTTTCAGACCCTTGACTTTATTTCTTTCTGTCAGGGGAGAAAGTATCTTATGGCTGAATTTGAATTTTACTCCCGCAGCCTCGGCACATTCTATGAGATAGGTAATCAGCACCTTGCGGTCAATAAAAAAGCCTTCGTTGGTATTTTCAAAAGGCAGGTCAATAACAACTGTGCCTGCAGGGTTGCGGAAGGACTGTGCCTTGCTTTCAATATACATATCCCTTGAGGGCCTGGGGATGCCTGACATATCAAAGGCGGACATATTCATGGTGTCGTGCCAGTCGTGACCCATAGATGCTTTATCTTTTGCTTCAATAACCGTAACATCATATCCGTTTTTTGCAAGGTTGACTGCTGCTGTGAGTCCTCCGTGACCTGCGCCTGCAACTAATATTTTCTTCATACATTCACTCCTTTTCCTTTATATTATGCCCTAAATTTAAAGAAGCTATGACCTTTTGGTCATAGCTTCCCGATGATTTAATTTATGCTACTGTTTCAGAAATGAAATCTGCGTCATAGCTTGCGCAGGAAACATAGTTTTCTCTGTCGTCTGCGTTCTTCATCTTTTTCTTCTCAATAAGCTTTGTCACTGCAAAATAAACAGCTGCGATAGCTGCTGCAATAGCAACGATGATAGCCACGATTTTTGCAATCTTCTTAAAAGTTTCCATATTTTGAGCCTCCGCAATTAAAGTATAACTAATTATAGCATTTATTTTGTGTGAAGTCAATAAAAATCAGTTAAATTTTACCTTTAATATGTGATAGTATATGCACTGACAAAATCGCCGTGCAGAGTTATGTTCATTGTGAAAATGCTCATACTTCCGCTGCCCTGACACTGAGAAACATTGAGATAGTGCCTCATATAGCTTATTCTGCCGCTGCTGTCAAAGGTGGCATCAATAGTTGTGCCTGAATACATCATATTCATATAGTTTACGGTTGCACCGCTTGGTACCAGGGAAGCCACATCAACAACCTCAACCACATTTGAGTGGTATACCGTTTCATTGGGATAAGTCTGTGCTTCATCTGCAAATGCGAGGTGCAGTGTAAAGCCGCCGTCGGCATTTTTTGTTGATGTTGCATTCGTTACGAAGCTTTCGTCAATGCTTGCAAGCTTGCCCAAAGGAGCAATTGTGCTGGCAGGTGTGGCACCTGTAGGGGCATCATATCCGTTTTGGAAGGTGTAATTTACAGGCTTTTTCTGGCTGTTTGAGAGCATGGTCTCTGCAAAGGTCTGCACTATTGAACCGCCTGTTATACTGTCAATAACTATATTGAGCTTGTCATCCTTATACATGCTGAAGTTTTTCTGCTGCTTGAGAGCATTTACACCGTCGACATAAGCTTTTATTATTTCAGCCTTACTGCCGGGTACCTTAACGGTGTCTGAGGGTGTCTGATTAGCCGTAGGCTGCTGATTTCCCTGAGGCGTTTGCTGATTGTTGTTTGTGGGTGTATTGGGCTGTGTAGGGATGGCGTTTGTTGGGGGAGTAACTATGTTATTTCCTCCCGAATCAAGGGTTACACCACTGTTTTGTGTAGGAGTTGTATTAACATTCTGATTCTGTCCGTTAGGTGCAGTCTGAATGACCGGGGGCGGGGTAGTAGGTGTGTTGTTGCTTTTGGCAATTTTCATTGAAACCGCAAAGGAAATGCAGAACACCCATACGGCAACAACTGCCAATACAGCATAATGTCCAATTTTCTTATATTCCATAATTACCTCGTTAAATAAAGGGTAAATCAAGGGATACAGCTTACGGTACCCCTTGAAATTTTGTTATCTTGTGAAAGAGTATTCGGAAATGATGTTACCTGTCATATACATGCCGAAGCTGTTGACAAGAGCGTTATTCACCTTGTAGTTGATTTTCATTGTGTAGGGTGAATTGATGGTGTAATCATCAAGAGTGCCATTGTTGTTGACAGTGGCTGTAATAACAGTGTCACCTACTGTTGTAAGCTCATTTTCAAGATTTTGGTCTGAGCCTGAAAGATAGCCGAGAGAAGCAACGGTTGTGGTGAAGCAGGGATGATAAAGAGGATTTGTTCTGCCGGTTGATTTGCCGAATTTTTCCTGCTTGAGAGTAATTTCAAATCTGTAGCCGCCTGAGGGAAGAGCCGATGTTTTTACACTTGTGAAGCCGTTTTTCCATGCTGCAGGGTTTTCCCAGTCATAAAGTGAGGTAAAGCTCCTGTTTGAAGGCTCAACGAATGAGGAAAGTCTTATGGTCTGACCCTGGCTGTTTTTAGCAATACCGCCGTTGAAGCTGAGATTCTCTCTTACTGTTTCAGTGTTTGAAAGAGCAAGCTCTTCAAGATCTTTTTTATCCTCTGCTGTGAGGTTGCCTATTGCATTGAGAAGTCCCTGAACATTGTCGCCTTTGAATTCGCTTGTGCCGAGGGCTGTTGCAAGGAAAAACTTGTCAGTTGAGTAGCTTACGCTTGAGGTTGAGGAAACAGTTACCTTGCCGGTTTCTCCCTTTGAGTTGTTGATAGCACTGATGAGGTAGAGAAGCTGTGCATTGACGCTTTCGTCATAGTTTGCACTGCCGGGCGAAAGCACTGTGATAGGTGCAGTCTTGAATACGATATCCTCTGAAACATAGCCTAAAACCTGGTTGTTTTTATCGTAAGCACAGATTGTAAGCACTGTTACTGTTTCAGGTGTAAGTACGGTTGTAATTGAATTTACGGTTGTTTCGGGAAGCCCGTAGTAGTTGTCACTGTTTTTAACAATAACCTTATATTTTGCAGCGTTTTCTCTTGCGGGCCATGTGATAGTCTGAGCTGCATTTGCCTGAGTGATGGTGATGCCGCTTGTTGTTACTGAAATGGGGTCTGAGGGAATACCCTTTGAAAGGACGGTGCCGTCTTTGTCAAGAATTGCGCCGTAAACTCTCAGAAGAAGACCTCTCTCTTCAAATCCGTAATCTGTAAATTCAGGCTCTGAGGTTTCACCTATAATGCTCCACTTGCCTGAGTTGGGATCATATTTTTCAACTATATAGCCGTTTGCACCGCTGAGTGCATTCCACTTAATCTGAATATCGATATCTGTGCAGGCGCCTGCTAAAACCTTGGGAGCAGTGATAACCTTAAGCGAAAATTCAGCAGAATCCTTGCCTTCAAGAACAGTACCACCGTTATTGACATAGGCTCTGACTACAAAGGTGTTATCCTGGAGATATGCAGTGTCTTTAAGAGTGTATGAGGTTGAAGTGATTTCGCCTGCAATCTGCTTCCAGTATTCACCAACCTTCACATAGAGGTTATAGCCCGAGGCGCCTTCAACGGCGTTCCATGTAAATTTAGCATAACCGCTGTCGAGTACGCTTGCCTTGAAGTTTGTTGCTGCTTTGGGAGCGCTGTAGAAGGTGAGTGCTTCACAGAAGGAGCCCTTTACGGTTGTGCCGCTTTTCTTGGTATATGGTCTTACCTTTATTTTATAAACGTTGCCGTCTTTGATTGAGATAAAAGCCTTTTCGGTTTTAACGGTGGGGAGCTTCACTGCCTTGCCGGTTGCATAGTCATAAACCTGATAGCCCTCTGCACCGGGTACTTTATCCCAAGTGAGAGTTGCAACTGTGGAGGAAAGCTTTGAGAGGGTGAGACCTGTTACTGTTTCAAGCTGGGGAGTGTAGTAAAGGTTTGAGCAGAAGGAGCCGTAATGGGTTTTGCTGCTTGTTTTATAATAAGCTCTGACCTTAAAGGCATATTTTGTGCCTGTTACAAGTTTGCCGTAGGTGTAGCTTGTGGTGCTTGCTGAGGAGATAGTCTTGACCTTGTACCAGCCCTTATCTCTCTTTGAATAGTCATATTTATAAACCTGATAGCCTGTTACACCGCTTATCTTTGACCAGGTGAGAGTTGCTGAATCATAGTCGCTTTCGCTGATTTTTACATTAGCAACCTTGCCTACACCTGCAGTGTATTTAAGGGTTGATGATGCCGTGCCGTACTTTTTGACATCTGATACGGTTCTGTAGGCTCTTACACGGAAGGAATAGGTTGTGTTTGCCTTAAGACCCGTAACGGTGTAGGAAGTGCCTGAAACGTTTTTAACGGTCTTCCATGAGCCGTCAACCAGCTTCTGAACATTGTAGGCTGTTGCACCGCTGACCTTTGACCAGGAAAGCTTAACACTTGTCATTGAGGCGGTTGTGGCTTTAAGTCCGGAAACCTTGGAGAGCTTTGCAGTGTGGCTTACAGCCGCGCTGTATCTTTCACTGTATTCCTTGGTTGTTGAGCCAAGATAACCCTTAACGGTTCTGTAAGCACGCACCTGGAATTTATAGGTGCTTCCCACTGAAAGACCTGTAACGGTATAGGTTGTGCCTTTGACAGCAGTGCTGAGGTTTTTCCAGCCGGTATCGTTTACATTAACCTGAAGCTGATATGCTTCTGTGTTTGCAGTTGCATTCCAGGAAACGATAGCTGAATTATAGGTCAGAGCAGTTACTTTAAGACCCGTAACTCTTGCCAGAGCCGCACTTGCCATTGTAGCTGTTGACATGGCAATGAGCAGACACATAACTAAAGCTGTCAGTGATTTAGTAAGTTTTTTCATATCAAATCCTCCTTGTGGGAATCATTTTATATCTCAATGAATGCGTAAACCGTATTCACTGTTTGTGTGAAGCTGTAGGCACGAAGACCTATTTTGAAGCTGAGATCAACATCCTGGGAAATTTCCATATGGCTGATATATCCGCTTTGAATTTTTGCAGTAACCTTTATGTTCTTATAGGTGCATGAGGTAAGGCTGAAATCCTTAACTGCATTTTCAATGGCTGCTGTGTCAATAAGTGGAGCTATAAGGCCTGCATTTTCTGCGGGTACCGAGAAAGTGATTTCATAGCCTGAGCCGTTACCCTTATATGAAAGGGAGGCTGCAGTGAGCTGATCTTTTGTCAGTGCAAGGTCGGCTGCAAGGGGAGTGATATAATGCGAAACTGTCTTGCCGTTTTTGTCAAGACCCTTATCGAAAAGATAAATATCTGACTGCGCCTTGAATGCGTTGGCTGTTACACCCTGATATTTGTCTGCGTTTTCACCGCTGAAATTAAGAATATCGGTGTATTTATATAAAGCAGCATTTCCTGTGTATTTCTTTGTGGCGTTATACGCCTCAAGGAAGCTGCTGAAAGCCTCGTCTTCTGTGGCTGGCATTGCAATTGTCTGTGCCTTTACGGCGTTACTGTAATAACTGTAGGCAGTGCCTGAATCTCTCTTGACATATGCTCTTATTTTTATTGTGTACTCAGTGCCGAAGGTGAGTGAATCAACAACACACTGCTTTGAAGAAGCGCCGGGTACTGTCTTTATTACGGTTTCGCCTTTAGCGGGTACACATGAAATTTCGTAGCCTGTAACTCCGCTTACGGTAGTCCAACTGAGGCTCACTCTGTCGAAGCTTTCACTGCCCTTGACGAGGGTGAGAGTTTTAACGGCGTTGGGTCTTGTGTTGACAATGATTTCCTGCTGCTGCTTTGCGAAGGTGACATTGCCCTTTGAATCCTTGTAATAAGCCTGAACTGCGAATTTATATTCGGTGCCTGCCTTAAGACCCTCGATTGTTGCCTTAAGTGAGGTGGTTGACACCTTTCTGACAAAGGTTTTCTTAGAGGGGCTGTATTGATAAACTCTGTAGCCTGTTGCAGTGTCTGCCTTTGCCCATGTGAATTTAGCATAGGTTGTTGAGGCTGCTGCAGTGAGCTTTGTAACTAATCCGGGTGCAGGTATTTTAACTGTCAGAGTTGAGGTGTAGGAGCCGTAGTAGGTTTTGTCGCTGAGCTTTGTGTAGGCTCTTACTCTGTATTTGGCTGTTTCGCCGATTTTTACGGTTTTATCTGTGTAGGTGAGCTTTGAGGCAGTCATAATGCACACCCATTTTTTTGTTGATTCGTTATATTTATAGAGCTTGTAGCCTGTTGCGCCTGCTACTTTATCCCAGAGAAGCTCTGCTGAGGAAACTGTCAGCTTGCCTGCTTTAAAGTTCTTCACCTTGGCAGGGTTGACCGTCACGGTGCATGTGGCACTCTTTTTGCTGCCGTCTTTTGCTGTGGCAGTGATTTTGACTGTGCCTGCGCCTGTGGCGGTTATCTTGCCGTTTGCGTCAACCTTTGCAATTTTTTCGTTTGCAGATTTATATGTAACGCCGTCATCATAAAGTGGAGTAGGGCTGAGTGTTGCAGTGAGTGTTTTTGTGCCGCCCACTGAAAGTGTAGCAGTGCTGTCGCTGAGCTTCAAGGCTGTGGCATATCTGTACCCGAGCTTGACATAGTCAAGGCTCTTTATGTAGGTTTCACCGTAGGAGCCTTTGACGGTGTAGGCTGTGAGTTCTGTGCAGCCCTTGAAGGCATTGTTGCCGATTTCGGTAACGCTCTTCGGGATAACAACACTTTTAAGGGAGGTGCAGAACCAGAAAGCGCCTTCTCCGATTTTGGTTACCTTTGAGGGGATAACCACTTCTGTAAGGGCAGTGCATTCATTGAAGGCCGCATCGCCGATTGATGTTACACCTGAGGGTATTGTAACGGAGGTGACGGTAGTGTTTTTCCAGAAAGCCTCAAGGCCTATTGCCGTTACGGTGGCACTGCCTGCCTTTGAGGGGATTGTTACCTGCTCATCCTTTCCGGCGTAGGTGACAAGGGTTGCTTTCGTGCCGTTAACTTCAAAGGTAAAGTCACCTGAAACAAGGGCCTCAGCATTTGCAGAGAGAGTAAAAGCAAAGCAGATACTCATCATCAGCATTATAAATATTAAAGGTCTGAATAATCTTTTTTTCATCGTAGGGTCCTCCGAATTATACTTAAAGCTATAATATCATAATCTATATAAAATATCAATTGATTTCACTACATTTAATACTTTATATAAATATACATAATATTTGGGAAAAAATTTCCCTTGTTATGATTATGACAGGCTTATGTGAAAACAATGTGATATTAAGATAAATAAAAAGAAAAAGAGATGGGATAACCCATCTCGAATCTTCTTAGCTAAATTATTTGGAAGCGTTGAGCTTTGTTACGATAGCTGACTTCTTTCTTGCAGCGTTGTTTTTGTGAAG
>JAZTYQ010000054.1:0-9736 GCA_045637065.1 Acutalibacteraceae bacterium | reverse complement strand
CAGATACGGTTTTCTTCACCGTGAAGACGAGCAAGCTCTATAACATTGTTGTTGCTGTCATAGGCATACATAATAGATGTTTGATTCTGATTATCCTTATAATCGTCAAGATTGAGTACTATACCACCGTCAATAAAATCTGTGGCATAGGTCAGCACGTTGGTACCCACTATTATAAATGTCAGCATAGCTGCAACAAAAATACAGAAGCAGAAAGTAAACATAGTGAAAAGTGCGGGGTGCTTCTTATTTTTCTTTTTATTTTTAGCCTTGCCGCCTTTAGGGGCAGTCTGAGGTTTTCTTTCCTTTGGATTTTGTGCCATAAAGCTATCCTCCTTAAATCGGATATACATAGTCATTCTATTGTATTATAATATATAAGCAAAACTAAATCAACCTTTAAAATGGATTTTTTATAAAAATAATGAAATTGTAAGAATTGCTCTTACTGATTATTGGCTGTAAAAAGATAATATATAAAAGAAAACGACCACCTGTAAAAGATGGTCGTTGATATTTGGTTAAACTGATATTAATATTCAGCTTCGCCCTCATAAACGAGTACTGCGTTACCTGTAAGGTAAATGCCCTCATCGTTATAGGTTACTGCAAGGTCACCGCCCTTGAGCTTAACAGTGATTTCCTCACCCTTCTTGCAGAAGCCATTTACAACTGCAGCTACAACTGCCGCACAAGCACCGGTACCGCAGGCAAAGGTTTCACCGTTACCTCTTTCGTAAGCTCTCATCTTGAGAGTGTGGCTGTTGACCACTCTTACAAATTCAGTGTTTACTCTTTCAGGGAAGATGTCTGCATACTCGAAGAAGGGACCGATCTCATTGAGGTCAAGAGAGTCGATATCTCTCTGGAATACTACACAGTGGGGGTTACCTACGCCAAGGCAGGTGATGTTATAGCTGTTAGCACCGATTGTGATGGGATAGTCAATAATTTCGCCCTCATCAAGAGTACAGGGAAGCTCTTTTGCTTCAAATACGGGCTTGCCCATATAGACCTGAACTGCAGTTACTCTCTTGTTTGAAACATAGAGCTTGAGTTCTTTTATACCTGCACCTGTTTCAACGGTAAGCTCTTCCTTAGTTACGATACCCTTGTCATAGAGATATTTACCTACGCAGCGGATAGCGTTACCTGCCATTTTACCTTCAGAGCCGTCACGGTTGAAGATTCTCATTCTTGCATCTGCAACATCTGAGTTTTCAATAAGCACAATACCGTAGCCGCCGATACCGCTGTGACGGTTACAGAAGTTGATACAGAGTGATTCCGGGCAAGTGATGCTGCCGTCTCTGTTGTCGATGAAGATATAGTCATTGCAGGTACCCTGCATCTTAGCAAATTTGAGAGTATTTCTCGTCTTGCGCATTGAGTTGATATCGATAAGCTCTGTGTTGAGCTGGCTGTAATTACTTGCCATAATATCAAGCATCGCATTTGCAGTGTCAAGTGATGTGAAGCATGCTATACCAAGCTGAAGAGCCTTTCTGTGAAGGGAAATATAATCATCCATTGTGGAATCGAAGAGTGCACCTGTATAAACGATGAAGTTTATCTTGCCGCTTTCAAGAAGCTTGAAGCAATAGTCGCTCTCTGTGATGCCCTTGACATAGGTTACGTTGATGCCGAGGTTAACAATAGCTCTTGCAGTGTCTTTTGCTGCATAGATGTTGATACCTAAATCCTGGAGCTTCTTTGCAATTGAAACGATTTCGTCAAGGTCATGCTCGTCAACGCTGAGAAGCACACCCATTTCTTTCTTATCGCCCTTAGCTTCAACCTTGATGCCTGAGGATGTAAGACCTTTGAAGAGTGCTTCATTGAGAGTTTTGCCGATACCTAAAACTTCACCTGTGGACTTCATTTCCGGTCCGAGGTAAGAGTTTACGTCATTGAGCTTCTCAAATGAGAATACAGGAGCCTTGACTGCGAAATAAGGAGGTGCTTCATAAAGACCTGTGCCGTAGCCTAAATCCTTAAGAGGTGTGCCTACCATAACCTTTGTTGCAAGGTCAACCATAGGTACATTTGTCACCTTACTGATATAGGGAATAGTTCTTGAAGCTCTGGGGTTAACTTCGATAACATAGAGCTGATTTTCATAGATAAGGTACTGGATATTAACAAGACCCTTTGTACCGAGAGCGAGAGCAAGCTTCTCTGAGCAGTCGATGACGGTCTGTGTCATCTTATCTGTAAGTGAGAAGGGAGGATAAACTGCAATCGAGTCACCTGAGTGAACACCTGCACGCTCGATATGCTGCATAATACCGGGGATAAGAACATCCTTACCATCAGAGATTACGTCAACCTCAATTTCAGTGCCGCTCATATATTTGTCAACAAGCACGGGGTTTTCAATACCTGTTGAAAGAATCTTCTTCATATATCTTTCAACTTCAACGTCGTTGTGTACAATAGTCATATTCTGACCGCCGATAACGTATGAAGGACGAAGAAGCACGGGATAGGTAAGTCTGTTGGCCGCCTCGAGAGCTTCTTCAAGGGTCATAACACCGCAGCCCTGAGGTCTCATAAAGCCGTACTTTTCAAGAAGTGCATCAAACTTTTCTCTGTCTTCAGCAGTGTCGATGCCTTCCTGAGATGTGCCGAGAATTTTAATTCCGCTGTCATCAAGGAATTTTGTCAGCTTTATAGCTGTCTGACCGCCGAAGGCAACAACAACACCGATGGGCTTTTCAACCTCAATGATGTTCATAACGTCTTCATCGCAAAGAGGCTCAAAATAAAGTCTGTCTGCTGTGTCGTAGTCTGTTGAAACCGTTTCAGGGTTGTTGTTTACGATAACAACATCATAGCCAAGCTCCTTGAGGGTCCATACACAGTGTACGCTTGAGTAGTCAAATTCGATACCCTGACCGATACGGATGGGGCCTGAGCCGAGGACCATAACAACATCCTTGCCTGAGCGCTGGAAGCGTCTTGATTCACAGGCTTTATCATAGGATGAGTAGAAGTAAGGTGTTGTTGCGCAATACTCTGCCGCACAGGTGTCAACCATCTTATAGCTTGCCTGCTTATGGAAGCTTTCGGGGAAAGAGCAGAACTTGCGAAGAGTTTTATCTGTGTAACCAAACTTCTTAGCTCTGAGGTAGGTTTCCTCATCGATTTCCTTACCCTGGATTTCGTTTTCAAAATCAGCAAGGTTGCGGAGCTTTTCAATAAACCACTTGTCAACTCTTGTGATTTCGTTGATAGTGTCAGTGCTTATGCCCGCCTTGATAGCTTCAAAGATAGTGAAGATTCTTCTGTCATCCTGCTCCTCAAGTCTTTCAAGGAGAGGTTTGTCACTTATGGGGGCGGCATTGAGTGTGTCAAGAGAAATCTCTGCACCGCGTACTGCCTTCATGATAGCTTCTTCAAAGCTCTGACCGATGGACATAACCTCGCCCGTAGCCTTCATCTGTGTGCCGAGCCTACGGCTTGAGCCGATGAATTTATCAAATGGCCACTTGGGGAACTTACAAACAACATAGTCGATTGAAGGCTCGAAGCAAGCACTTGTTTCGCCTGTGATGTCATTCTTTATTTCGTCAAGGTTATAACCAAGAGCAAGCTTTGTTGTCATCTTTGCAATGGGATAGCCTGATGCCTTTGATGCAAGGGCTGATGAACGGGAAACTCGGGGGTTAACCTCGATAACTGCATATTCAAATGAGTCGGGATTAAGAGCAAACTGACAGTTACATCCGCCAACGATTTTAAGTGCACCTACGATGTCGAGAGCAGCCTGCTTGAGCATATTGTATTCCTTGCTTGAAAGTGAAAGCGCGGGAGCTACAACGATACTGTCACCGGTGTGTACGCCAACGGGGTCGAAGTTTTCCATTGAGCAGATTGCAATAGCGTTGCCTGCTGAGTCGCGCATTGTTTCGAACTCGATTTCCTTCCAGCCCTTGATATATTTTTCAACAAGAATCTGTGTGATAGGTGAAGCATCAAGACCTGTCTTAGCAATAATGCGAAGCTCGTCTTCAGTGTATGCAACACCACCACCTGCACCACCGAGAGTGAAAGCAGGACGAACGATAACAGGATAACCGATACGCTTTGCAATATCGAGTGATGTCTCGATATCATATGAGATTTCTGAAGGAATGCAGGGCTGATTGATGCTTTCCATTGTGTCTCTGAAAAGCTGTCTGTCTTCAGCCTTGTCAATAGCTTCTACATCAGTACCGATAAGTCTTACACCGTTTTCCTGAAGGAAGCCTTCCTTCCAAAGCTGCATTGAAAGAGTAAGACCAACCTGACCGCCGAGACCTGCAAGAAGTGAGTCGGGCTTTTCAAGCTTGATGATTCTCTTTACTGTTTCTGTTGTGAGAGGCTCAAGATAGATTTCGTCTGCAAGAGCCTTATCTGTCATAATTGTAGCAGGGTTGGAGTTAACAAGAACTACGTTTACGCCTGCCTGCTTGAGAACACGGCAAGCCTGTGCGCCTGCATAGTCAAATTCGGCAGCCTGACCGATAACGATAGGGCCTGAACCGATAACAAGTACTTTTTTAATATCCTTATTCAGCGGCATTGTTTACTCCTCCATTACTTTCATAAATTCTGCGATAATAGCATCTGTGGGTTCAAACTGAACTGAGTATGCCTTATCTCCCTTATACGCAATACCCTCAACGGTACCGTCATTGACATTGAAGTAGCTGATTTCGCCCTTCTTTATGCTATCTTTGCAAACAACATAGTTGTGATTCTGAGCAGTGATGAGAGTTCTGTCGGTACCCACAACCTTTGAAGGCTGATTTGAACCGTGGTGTCCGTAGGGAAGCTTATATGTGTCTGCTCCCTGTGAAAGAGCCATAAGCTGATGACCGAGGCCTATGCCGAAGAGAGGAAGCTTGCCGAAGAGAGCCTTGATTTCCTCTGCAATAGCCATACATTCCTTCGGGTCACCGGGACCCTCTGTGAAGATAACGCCGTCAGCGCCAAGTGCAAGGATATCCTCTGCCTTGAAGTCATATGGCATTACGCTGACCTTGCAGCCCATATCCATAAGAGTTACCTCAAGATTTTTGCTTGAGCCGAGATCCACGAGAGCAATGTGCTTTTTTATCTCTGTCTTGGGCAGATATACACTGACCTCTGTGCTGCCTGTATTCTTGACAGCATCAACTATCTTGTAGTTTTTAATCTGGTCAAGATTTGCAGGAACCTCGTCGCAGATAGCTGCATTCATGGTACCCTTGCTTCTGAGAATATTGGTAAGCTCTCTGGTGTCTACACCGTAAATTCCGGGTACGTCTTTATCCTTAAGAAACTTATCTATATCATATTCACAGCGGAAGTTGGCAGGCTTTTCACACCACTCTCTTACAACATAACCGCTGAGCTTGCTCTCACCGATGAAATCGCTTTCAATAATGCCGTAGTTGCCTATCATGGGGAAGGTCTGAAGCACTATCTGACCGTAATATGTGGGGTCTGTGAGAGTTTCAATGTAGCCTACCATATTTGTGTTGAAGATAAGCTCACCTATACTCTCCTTCTCAGCACCGAAAGCATAGCCTTCAAAAACGGTGCCGTCCTCAAGTACAAGATAACGTTTGTTCATTCGTAACACCTCTTTTTTTCACACAGGGTGTGAATCCTTTCCGTTATATTTTATTTAATCAGTCTTTCATACATTTGACAAGCACAGCCTTCTGAGCGTGAAGTCTGTTTTCAGCTTCATCAAAAATCTGGTTTGCATGCTCTTCAAGCACTTTGTCTGTGATTTCCTCGCCTCTGTGAGCAGGCAGACAGTGAAGAACCATAACATCTTCATTTGACACTGCAACTACGCTGTCGTTAATCTGATAATCCTTGAATATCTTTTTTCTTTCCTCAGCTTCGCCTTCCTGACCCATAGATGCCCACACGTCAGTGTAAAGTACATCTGAGCCTGCAGCAGCCTCGAGAATGTTATCGGTACAGATAAAGTCTCCGTTTTCCTTAGCCCATGCCATAATTTCTGCATCAGGCTGATATTCCTTCGGACAAGCAATTGCTACGCTCATACCGGTTTTTATGCCACCCACAATAAGGCTATTTGCCATATTGTTACCGTCGCCTATGTAGCAGAGCTTCTTGCCCTCAAGTGAGCCTTTATATTCACGGATAGTCTGAAGGTCAGCAAGCACCTGACAGGGATGGCAGTAGTCTGTAAGACCGTTGATAATGGGAATTGAACCATGCTCTGCAAGAGCTTCAACCTCTTCCTGATCGAAGGTTCTTATCATAATGCCGTCAAGGAAACGTGAGAGAACTCTTGCTGTGTCCTGTACAGGTTCGCCTCTGCCTATCTGTAAATCTCTTGATGAAAGGAACATAGCCTGACCGCCAAGGTCATACATGCCGACCTCAAAAGAAACTCTTGTTCTTGTGGATGATTTTTCAAAAATCATACCGAGAGTTTTGCCCTTTAAGATGTGATGCTCAACACCTGCCTTTTTCTGAGCCTTAAGCTCATCGGCAAGGTCAAGGGTTTCAAGAATTTCTTCCTTTGACCAGTCAAGCAATTTGAGTAAGTGTTTCATTGTTATCTATCTCCTTTTGCGCCGAAACAACGCAACTTAATTTATTTAAGCATAATAATCCAACTTATTTAAATAATTATACAATATAAGTGAATATAAATCAATAAACTTTGAGCAAAAAAATAGTGAGCAACTTAAAAAAGTTACTCACAAATAAAGTCAATATCACAAATATAAAGCTGAAAAGGAAAAATTGAAGAACACTTATTTGCTGCACCGACAGTCATACACATATTCTTCACCCCTATCCCTATTTTTATCTGCGACAGTATAGCACAAGAAAAATGAAAAATCAAGAGGTAAAGCAGAAAAATTTCAGGAAGTTATATCCACTGTAAATAAAACACGAAAGTATTTATTTATGAAAAGGATACAGGCTCTACGCTTTTATCGGCAAAGGCATTTCCTGAGGGCGAAGGCTCAGACATACTGAAATACATTTTCGCCGCTTTTGTTGTGCCGAAATCACGGTTTGAACCGGTTGTCTGCACCTTATTGAAGGCTTCGCGGAACATTGCATTGTGTGCTTCCTCACGGTTGAGAAGGAAATCAATAGTTTCCCTCACCTTTTTATCGTCAATCTGTCTGTAAAGATATTCATAGACCACCTTCGCTCTTTGCTCGGAAGCTATATTGGAAAGAAGATCGGCGCAAAGGTCACCTGTCACCGTTACATAGTCAGCATTCCATGAATATCCCGAAGCATTTATGAGGCCCGGATTAAGTCCGAGAAGAACATGGCTTTGTATCTCCCCTGCCGGCACAGACAAAGCATCAACATTATGACCGTTCAGAAGATTTATAGTCTGTGCTATCATTTCCATGTGGCCCAGCTCTTCGGCAGCAATATCGAGGAACAAATCCTTGATTTCCGGATCTTTAATGCGAAAGCTCTGAGAAATATACTGCATTGCCGCCTTGAGTTCACCGTTTGCGCCGCCTAACTGCTCCTGCAAAAGAGCTGCATACTGAGGATTGGGTCTTTCAACTTCTACCGGATGAAAAAGCATTTTTTCGTGTTTAAACATAAATTTCAGCCTCACTTTCGGTATTAGTATCAGCAATTTTAATGCGATTATGCATATAGAAAAATTCGTCTTAGTGCTTGACAATAAAAACTCATTGATATATAATTAGACGCAATGAAATGCCGGTGTGTTGGAATTGGCAGACGAGGCGGACTCAAAATCCGTTGGTAGCGATACCGTGCGGGTTCGACCCCCGCCACCGGCACCAGAAAAGAAACACCTTTTGTCTGTGCACAAAAGGTGTTTCTTTTCAATGAAATAAATCCCTTGCGGGATTTGTGAAATAACGCTACGCGTTATGAAATAGCTGACGCTATGAAATACGCTTCGTCGTATGAGCGATTTATTTTATTTCACATTTTGCCGGCAAGGCAAAATATTTCATAATCCGAAGGATTATTTCATATTGCGTAGCAATATTTCATTTGATATGTTATAATATTCGTAGAGGTGAAGAATGTGTTTGTAAAAGTTAATTACTTTGGATTTTTCCCCTTGGGTTCGGATATTTGATATAATGATGTGAAGATTATGCAAACGCCTTGGGAAGAATACAAATTTTCTGTTTTTGTGTTTGGAAAAAAGCAAACTGTAAGTCCTTGCTTCGGTCAAGTGTTTTATACAAAAAATGATAATCGAACAGTATTCTTTGTAGCTATCGAATACGGTCTTGGTCATTACCATATTTTCACGATAAATGATTGCACGCAGCAAAAAATGATCCATAGAGTTCATGGTAGCTGATCTACACTACTTTTGGTCGTTTTTACCCCCACTCGTACACCTTTTGGTCGCTCTTTTTTTCAATGATGTTTGGCTTCGGCAAATGATGCCGCTTGCGCTAATGATGTCGGCTTCGCCTAATATTATGGCAAACATCACATCATTGCGAACAAAGTAAGCAACATCATTATGCAAAGCATAACATCATATCGTCGCAAGGCGATTCATCATTTAAAACTATGTATCATAAAATATACAAAGCGAGGAAACAATATGACTTGGGATTTTATGTTCTTTTTTAACAGCGCACTGCTCGGTGCAGGCCTTGCAATGGATGCTTTTTCCGTGTCTCTTGCCAACGGTCTCAATGAGCCGACAATGAAAAAAGGCAGGCTCTTTTCTATGGCAGGAGTTTTCTCCTTCTTTCAGTTTATGATGCCTTTAATCGGCTGGCTGTGTGTACATACCTTAGCTGAATATTTCAGTGCCTTTGAGAAGTTTATTCCATGGATTGCTCTCATACTTCTTTGCTTCATCGGAGGCAAAATGCTTATTGATGGTATTAAAAGCAAGGACTGTGAGGGTGAAGACTGCCCCAAGGCTCGTGTAGCCTTAGGCGCACTTATGCTTCAGGGTGTTGCCACCTCAATCGATGCACTTTCAGTAGGCTTTACCATTGCGGAGTATGACACAATTCATGCTCTTGTCAGTTGCCTTGTTATAGGCGCTGTTACCTTTGCTATATGCAGTACAGGCCTTGTTATAGGCAAAAAATTCGGCACAAAACTGGCAGGTAAAGCAGGCATCTTAGGCGGTGCAATACTTATTTTTATTGGCATTGAGATATTTGTAACCAATCTCTGTAAATAATATTTACTATTTACAATTTAACAAATTACAATAATAGTGAGAACGCCCTGCAGGAGTTAATCCTGCAGGGCTTAGCACATTCTTATCAGTGGTGGTCACACTTAGCATCGGAATTAAAATTAAGTTCTCCCTTGAGGAAGGCTTCAACAGCTTTGTCAGCACTGCCTGAAACACCGGCATAAATTTCAATTCCTTTTTCCTTCAGGGCAAGCTTTGCACCGCCACCGATGCAGCCGCATATAAGCACATTAGCACCTATAACCTTTAAAAGACTTGCCATTGAAGCGTGACCGCAGCACATTGTAGCCATGACCTTACTATCTGTTACTTGAGTGCTGTCACAGTCGTAGATTTTTATCTGCTTAGCGTGACCGAAGTGTTCAAAAACATTTTCGTTTTCATAAGTTACTGCAATCCTCATATATATTACTCCTTCTTATTTGTTGATAAGTTTTACGGTATAACCATCAAAGCTGAAGGTGTGATAAGGTGTTTCTCCCGTTTTCGGCACATAATCCGAGGATATAATTTGTGACGAACACTGAGCTA
>JAZTYQ010000053.1:0-18298 GCA_045637065.1 Acutalibacteraceae bacterium | reverse complement strand
CCTCTGTTGATACGGATGTAGTAGGGGCCGAAGTTTTCATAAGCTGCGTTAACAGCATTTGCTGTTTCAAAGCCGTCAGCAGGAACAATAACTGTAAGATTGGGCATTGCTCTTGTGATAGCAAGGTCAGTAATAGCATGGTGAGTTGAACCTGCCTGACCGAATGAAGTGCCTGAATGTGTTGCAATGATCTTTGCGTTAACATTCTGATAGCAGATGTCAGTGTGAAGCTGGTCACAAGCTCTCATTGATGTGAAAGCAGAGAAACCTGAAAGGAAAGGAATCATACCTGCTCTTGCCATACCTGCAGCAACACCGAACATATCCTGTTCTGCAATACCTACATTGATAACTCTTTCAGGACAAACCTTAAGAACATCGCCGAGCTTTGTTGATTTTGCAAGGTCAGCTGTAATAGCAACAACCTTGGGGTCCTTTAAAATGATGTCAGCCAGAGCCTTACCGTAAATTTCAGCTGTGGAAAGAGCTGTCTGGTCAACTGCTGTATAAACAAATCCGCCTGCCATAATTATTTGCCCTCCTTTTCTGCACGTGCACAGCGAGCCTTATAGTCTTCGTCAAGCTCTTTGTTGAACTTTTCGAAAAGAGCATCGTCAATAGCGCCGTAGTGCCATGTGTAATCGCCTTCGATTGATTTGATGCCGGCGCCCTTCTTTGTGTCCATAAGAACACATGTGGGTGCACAGGGTTCCTTTGATCTTTCAATAGCAACATCAATAGCATTGCAAAGCTCACCGATATTGTTACCGTCAACAACGATTGTGTTGAAGCCGAAAGCTGTCATCTTATCTGCAAGAGGTTCAAGCTTCTTAACATCCTCTGTGTTACCGTCGATCATATTGTGGTTTCTGTCGATGAATACGATGCAGTTTGAAAGGTTATAATGATTCATTGTCATAAAGCCTTCCCAGCATGAGCCTTCGCCCAGCTCACCGTCACCGGTAACAACATATGTAAGATAATTCTTACCCATAAGTCTTGCTGCAAGAGCTGTACCTGCTGCAATTGAGGGACCGTGACCGAGTGAACCTGTTGATGCGTCAACGCCTACAACCTTGTTTGAGTCAAGGTGCATACCCATCTTTGAACCTGAAAGGTTAAATGACTTGAGCATTTCAACATCATTGAAGCCCTTGTCGCAAAGAACGGGAGCGTATGCAATAGCTGCATGACCCTTTGAAAGAATGAAACGGTCTCTGTCTTCCCACTGGGGTTCTTCAACCTTGATGTTGAGATACTTGTGATAGAGAACGGTAAGAAGATCCATAACGCTCATACCGCCGCCGAAATGTCCGCTGCCTGCCCATACAGTTGTCTGAACTGTAAGCTTACGAAGCTCGAAAGCTTTCTTTTCAAGAGCAAGCCATTCGCTTTTTGAAAGTGGCATAATATTTTCCTCCATATTTTAAATATTATTTTATGTCCCGGGGTACCTGTGTCCGGTACCCCTCGGGCATTAGTTCCTTAAATTAACCGAAGATGTGGGGATTGTTCTTAGCAACAACGCCAAATGCTTCTTCGGCAACTTCGATTGTGTGCTTGATGTCCTTGTTTGAAAGAGCAGCATTGATGAAGTGGTTGTGATGGCTTGTGAAGAAGATACCTCTTGAAACCATTTCAGCAACCCACTGCTGATGAAGAACAAGGCTGTCATCGTTAGCAATTCTTAAATAGAAGAGTGCGGGAGCGCCTGAAACAACAAGGTCAAAACCGTGTTCCTTACCTGCAGCCACAAGACCCTGAGTGAGCTTTTCGCCCTTTTCCTTAAACATCTTGGGAGTGTCAAGTTCCTTCATCTTGTTGATGTTTGCAATACAAGCTGCGAAAGGTACTGCTGAAAGCCAGTATGAACCTGTGTATGAAAGTGCACTCATTGAACTCTTGAGGAATTCCTTGCCGCAGATAGCTGACATGTTGTAGCCGTTTGCAAGTGCTTTACAGAAGCAGATAAGGTCAGCTTCAAAGCCGAAGAAGTGGTCTGAACCTGCAAGGTCAAGACGGAAGCCTGCACGTACGTCGTCGATGATGAGAACGATGTCGTTCTTTGTGCAGATTTCTCTTACCTGCTGCCAGAAGCCCTTTTCGGGGAATGCGTTATCGTGGAAGTTACCGTGGTCATAGGGCTGAGCTATGATGCAGGCAATTTCATTCTTGTTTTCTTCGATTGTCTTCTCAAGAAGGGGGATGTCATTCCAGGGAAGCATAATGTTGTTTGCAACATCCTCGGGAAGTACGCCCGGATAGTCAATTTTCTGACACCAGGGTGAAACACCGTGGTAGTAGCCCTTGAACATAATAACCTTCTTGCGGTGTGTGTATGCTCTTGCGCACATGATAGCACCCTGAGTAGCATCGTTACCGTTCTTTGCAAAGAACGCCCAGTCAGCTGTTGCAACTGTGTCAACAAGAAGCTCTGCACATTCAACCATAACCTTACCGGGCTGGGTTGTGCAGTTACCGAGAGCTGTCTGCTTAGCTGCAGCAGCGTCTACATCGGGGTCACAGTAACCGAGTACGTTGGGACCGTATGCACACATATAGTCGATGAACTTGTTGCCGTCTACGTCCCAGATGTATGTACCCTTTGCCTTTTCAGCAAACATGGGCCACTTGCTTACGGGAATAAACTGACCTTCTGCGGGGCCGAGATGACCGTAGATACCTGAAGGTATAACTTTTGTAGCTCTGTTGAAGAGCTCTGTGCTTTTGTCGTAATTATAAACGGGAAAACTCATTTCTTATACCTCCTTATGCAAGATAGAGTGCAACTCTGTCGAGAATTCTGTTTACGTTGTCGATCATGCTTACAAGACCGAACATACCGATTTTGCCTTCACCGATGCAAGCAACTGCGTTAACTTTGCCGTCGAAAAGGTCTCTTGCAAGACGGATATCATTGAATTCCATCTTTGAACGGAAGGTTTCGGGCTTCTCTTTAATTGTAACCATGTGATGATCTTTTACTCTGATGCCTGCACTTACACAGTCCTTAATTGAAACTTCAATGATGCCGTCATCAATAAGGCTTGCACTGAAAGTACCGATAGCGTCATTGTTGCCGATCTGTGAAAGAGCAACTGTAATAACATAGAACATAAGCTTTGTGCTTATTTCAAAGAACTTGTCATCCTTGAGATCTTCTTCGCTGGGTCTGAGGTAAGCTGAGAGCTTATCTGTCAGCGGTGTGAACTTATTAAGCAGGAAACCTATCTTTGAAAAGCCCTTGCAGGGGATAGGAGTAACGGTGCCGTCAATAAGACCGTTGAACTTTTCGCAGGATGAGAAGGGGAGAAGAACGTCACAGTTTTCAATGCCCTGTTCCATTCTGCATCTGCCGTTTTTGAATGTGATTGTTGCGCTGGGACCGTCTGTAACTGCAAGACCTACTGAAACAGGCTTTTTTGTCTTAACCAGTGCGCTGGCTTCGCTGTCAAGCTCGCAGAGATTTTCCAGCGTGCCGAGGATAGCATACATGTTGATATATGCCAAGGTTTTTGCATCTGTCATGGATATTTCCTCCTTTTTGTGAGCAGCTGCTCACCGTAATATGTGTCAGCCCTCAAGTTATACGATAATATTTTAACAAAATTGCGTCTTTATGTCAATGCTTATAAGTGCTTATAGATAAAATTTTATAAATTTTTATAGCTTTATTGTGCTTTAAGACCAAAAAAGCCCCGTTCCTTTCGGAACGGAGCCAATTTGTTTATTCCTTACGGGCTATATACCTGTTTTCAGATTAATATCTGCTGTCGGGGCAGTCACAGCAAATGTATCTGCCTGCGAAGAGCTTGATAATGTTGTGGAAGAATCTGAAGAGCATACCCCAGAAGTTATTTCTGTGGCAACCGCATGAACATGTCTTGCTGCCTTCGCCCTTGGGTACAGGTACGGTGTTGCTTGTGATTTCACCCTTTTCATTTACAGTGATGTCACCGCTGAGACCGCCTTCGAGGCCGGGGATTTCAAGAACTCTTACGAAGAATTTACCTGATTCTTCAACATAGAAGGTTGCAACACCTGATGTATCTGTAAGGTTAGGACCGTAAACCTTGCCTGAACCGTGGTGTGTGATTTCAACCTTTGCACCGTGGAATGCCTTACCGTTGCTGTCCTTAACAGTTATCTTAACGGTAATATACTGCTTAACGGGAAGCTTTTCTTCAACTGTGTTGCCGCAACGCTGACAAGTCTTGATTGCGAGACCCTCTTCCTTATAAGTGGGTTCCTTAACAGTTTCAGTTACATAGTTGTGACCCTGAGCAGGAATGTTACCTGAGATGTAGTAGTAACCGCATTCTGAACAGGTGTACTTGTAGCCGCCTGACTCTGTGCAGGTTGCTTCTGAGGGAACACCGTTATCAAAGCTGTGCTTAACTGCTTCATATACGGGACGAACAAGTGTATCCTTTGTTACGCCGTTTGTGAAGTCTGTATCCCAGCCCTTGAATACATAGTGTACCTTTGAATCTGAAGCGGGAATGCCGAATACCTTTTCATCAAATGCGTACTTTGTTACATCGTTGCCGTCCTTATCAAGCACCTTGCCGTAAGCGATGCCTGAGAATGTCTTCTTAGCAACGCTTTCGCCTGTAACGAGTGTTGAAGTAGCAAATGTTACTGAGAATGTGCGAGCCTTAGCAGTGTAAGCTGCAATATAGGTTACGTCTGCAATTGCTGCGGGAAGTTCGTTTGACTTCTTGGGTGTGTCGCCTGTCTTGACAATCCAACCTGCGAATGTGTATTCGTTAGCGTCATCTGCCTTTCTCATAGCAAGCTTTTCTGCTTCTGCAGCCTGCTCGAAGAATGTGCAGTTAACCTTAACTGTTACTGTGCCGAGTCTTCTGCCGTCGTAGTCTTCAAACTTGATGGTGTAAGAAGCATCAGCTTCGCGGATAAGTTCCTTACAAATTGTGCAACGAACTTCGTTTTTACCTGTCTTATCATTATAAACAGGTGCGCCTTCTGTATGACCGTTAGCATTCTTTGTGATTGCTGTCCAGGTCTTGTTGCAGGTTACGCAGGTGTATTCTGTAATTTCAGGAAGAATACATGTTGCATTCTGCTTAACGATTGTCTTGGTATCGTCTGCTGTGTGAGCAGCCTTATCATATACAGCGTAAACTGTAAGCTTTTCTGTGATGTTTGTAAGTGTAGCGGGTGTTCTGCCGTCTGCACTTGTGTACCAACCCTTGAAGGTGTAGTGGTATTCACTGTCGGCAGCCTTTGCGGGAGTACCCTTAGCAGCTGCTGTGCCACCTGCTGTTACATCAACTGCATCATATGCAACGCCTTCATTCATGAAGATAACCTTGTAGGTCTTAGCTTCAGCTGTGAACTTAGCCTGATATGCGCCGTCGCCTGCAATCTTACCGTTGTACTTGGTGGGGTTTGTACCCTGAGTGTACCAACCGTCAAATGTGAAGGTGAAGTAATCTGTTTCTGCGAATGTAGGTGTTTCACCGGGAACTCTTGTGTCACCGATAGCACCCATGAGTGACTTAACATCCTTATATCCGCCGTAGCTTTCCTTAAGGGTTTCTGTTGCGGGAGTATAAGTTGTGGGTACCTTGAATGTTACTGTGTAGAAGATATCCTTCTCTTTGAACTTAGCATAGAGAGTGATGTTTTCTGTGCCGATTTCCATAGGAAGTGTATACTTCTTATCGAATGAACCGTCAGCCTTCTTTGTGTACCAACCGTCAAATTCATATCTGATCTTGCCGTCAGCACTGTTAAGCTTCTTCTGTTCGGGAAGAGTTGCGCCTGTTACAGTTACACCGGGAAGATCCTTAACTACTGTTGATGTTTCCTTTTCAACTACTGAAGTTTCATTTGTTTCCTCATCGGTAACTGTTTCTGTTGTTGCACCGACGAATGTAATTGAATATTCTACGAGAGCATCAATAATTGTGTCGGGTTTTGTGCCGGGACAGCCTGCAACTGCACACTTGTAAGTGATCTTACCGGGTACGCCAACCTGAGGTTCTACTCTCTGGTCAACTACAAATGTGTGAGGAGCTGCCTCATAAATGTATCTTGTTACAACATTGCCCTCAACGAGAATGTCTGTGCCGCAAACTGAGCAAACATTCTTTTCGCTGCCGAAGTAGTCCTTGCCGTTTGCATCTGTACCGTATTTATAACATCTGAGAGCGTCTACTGCTATCCACTTGTCAGCAACATGACCCTTGGGAGCGTAAGCTGCATCGTAGTTAGCTGCAGTGTTGTCATAACCCTGAGCAAATTCTATTGTTTCGTTACAAGCGCGGCAAAGGCGTGTTACCTTACCTGCCTCTGTGCATGTGGGAGCAACTGTCTGAGCTTTATAGAAGCTGTGTGCACCTTCTTCAGCGGGAAGTGTTTCCTGTTTAGTAGCACGACAAACTGTACATGTGAAGTTCTTTACGCCTGCAGTTGTACATGTAGCAGCCTTAACAACGATACCTTCGTCCCAAGCATGACCGAGTGAGGGATAGAGAAGTACATCATCACCGTTTTGATCTTTAACGATTGAGCCGTCTTCGTTAAGCTGATAGTACTGTCTTTCAGCTGTGTTTTCACATCTTGAACAGCTTCTTGAAATATAACCGTGAGTTGTGCAGGTTGCTTCAACAATTGTGTCTACCCATGCGTGATCAAGAGAATCAATGTCAACCTTGTTAAAGTCAGCACCGCAGTTGAGACATCTCTCTGATGTGAAGCCTGCTTCCAGGCAAGTAGCTGCCTGCTTGTAGGTTACCTTATTGTGGTCAGCAAGAATTGTGAAATATGTTGTTACCTTATTGCCTGCCTTATCTGTTACAACAACCTTGCGCATGCCTGCACCTGTGATTGTGTACTTGTGGTTATCAGTCTTTTCCGCGATTAATACACCGTCAACTTCAACTGTGTAATCTGTTGCTTCGGTTACTGTGATAACAGCCTGCTGGCAATATGTGTTTTCAATTGCGTTATAGTTACCTGCAACTTCAACAACGGGCTTTGTTTCATCGTAAACAAACTCAGCAGTTCTGATATAGCTTGAGTTGCCTGCCTTATCTGTTACCTTTGCATATGCAATATAGGTTTCACCGTCTGTAAGATTTTCGCTTTCAAGCTTAGTTGTATAGTTAGCGTTATAATCCTTATACATTGCAGGAACCTTAGCCCAACCGCCGTAGTTAGCAATAAGAAGCTTCTGGATTTCTGTCCAGTCATAAACTACATCGCCTTCACCGTCGATTATCATTGACAGTGTATCTTCATCATAGATTCCGTCGCTCACGGGAGCAATCATCATAAAGATCTTCTGAATGCCGATGCCCTTACCTGTCTTGTTGAAATCTTCATTGATGTCACCCTTATCGGATGTTGTGATAATGAAGTCTGTGTTGGGGTTAGCATATACAACCTTTGAATCTGCTGCAGCTGTGCCGAAGTCTGACCAGTTGCTTGTGCCGATATAAGCTGTTGAACCGGGCTTAACCTTATCTGTAAGTGCAGGAATCTTGCACTCGGGGAGATCTGTCTTTTCTGTCTTTTCCTTGTTACATTCACACCAGAAGCGTCTGAGACCTTCACCTGATGCTTCGGGAACCTCAGTATTATCATAGTCTGTATAAGCAGCCATGGGATATGTGGGATATGTAACAACTTCGCTCTTGTCGTAAATGTGTGCGCTGTCACGGAAGTTTGCTGTGATTGTTGTATCAGCTGTGATAGTTGCAGTTTCAATATCGAATATGCTGCCGTTTGATGTCCAACCGATGAAAGCACTGTGAGTGGTTGCATTCTTATAGCCTGCAACGGGATCTGAAACGAGCTTGCTGATATTTTCACCGTCTTTAACTGTCAATGTGTAGGTTGTTGTGCCGTTATCAACGGTTACCTTCCATGTCTTAGCAGTAAGTGCATACTTAGCATAGAACTTCATGCTGCCTGCAAGTGTTGTATTACGGTCAAGCTGCACTTCGTTGCCGTCTTTATCCTTATAGAACCAACCTGCAAATACATAGTTCTGACCGTCCGGTGCGCCTGTGGGAGGAGTAAGAGTTACTGAGGGTGAGTGAATCTTATCACCGTAAACATACTTACTTGTTGCAACGGTTGTAGTGCCTGCATTATATGCGTCGATATCATTGAACCACAGTACATCATAGTAGATGTAAACGGGCTTATACTGAGCAACAAATGTCATTGTGCTGCCGGGTACGCCGCCTTCACACTCATCGGGAACTCTCTTGTCCCAACCAAGGAACTGATATGTGTAGGTTTCGTCAGCACTCTTAGCAGCTTTGCCTTCAGCTTCCTTCTGAAGAGCGAAAAGTGAATCGCCGTAGTTAAGAGCGCCCTGTGCAAGAACTGTGCCGTCGTAGTTTTCAAATACGAAATTGTATTCGTAAAGCTTATACTCAAACTTGGGAGTAAGAGTAACGTCAGCTGTTACTTCTGTTGTACCGGGAGTATATTTGTTGTCGGCTTCATCATACCAACCGATGAACTCATATGAGCCGTATTCTGTAGCGGGCTTTGTGGGGATGTATTCTTCCTGAGTTACCTCTTCTCCGCTCTGAACATCAACATACCAATAATCAAGTGTTGAACCTGAGATTACTCTGAAGGTCTTTGTAAGCTCGCCGTCAACATAAGTTGCTGTGCGGAAGGGGATACCGTCTTCATAAACAGCAGTGAAGGTTACATGGTTAGCAGGATAGTAGCCTGCAAGCTGTGAGGTGCTGTAGGTATTGCCGTCAGCACTGCAAAGCCATTTATCCTTGAAGTATAACTCCTGAACACTGTCATCGTAGGTACCGTGAGGCTTAAGAGTGTCAATAAAGCTTGACTCTACTTCATAGCCGTCATATACTTCAGCAATTTTTGTTACAGAGTTGCCGTCAGCATCTCTGTATACATAGCTTACATTATAAGGCTTGCGTACACCCTCATCGTAAACTGCCATGTAATAGTCAGCGCCTGTACATTTTTCTTCACCGAGAACAATGTTTGCACCGTTCTTTTCCCAGCCGATGATAGTTTTTTCCAGACCGAACATAGCGTATGCGGAGGGAACTTCTTCGGGGATTTCAATTTCCTGACCGTACTTGTAAGAAACTGCCTGGTCAACCCAATCGCCGACTTCATTGAAATATCCGAATGTAACCTCGAAGGGCTTAGCGTGACGTCTGAATACAGGATAATATGTTGTGTCGCCTCTTACAACAAAGTCTTCTGCAAAGTAAATTGCATTATTGGCAACATCATAGTCAGCATCCTCAAGAATAATATGGTATGTCTTATCTGTTGAGGGCTTCTGTGCTGACCAGCCTTCAAATGTATAGCTGTAGTCAGTTGCATATATTTCAATGGGGTTTACTTCTGAATCCGCGGGAACTGCAGCTACATCTCTGTAGTTATAGTCCTTTGTGTATGCAGTATATTCACTGCCTGTGCTGTTGAAGAATGTTACTCTGTGTACTCTGTCGAATGAAGCATCCTGATAGAGAGGAGTAAGGATAAGATCCTTTGTAAATGTGCAACCGGTGGGGTCTATAACCAAACCGTCGATGTTTTCCCATTTACCTGTCCATGCACCGTATGTGAATGCACCGCTTGTATAGCCGTTTTCGTTAGCGGGTGTGGGCCATGTTGAAATTGCTGTGTTCACATCACCGCCTTTAAGAGCGAATGAATCGAGGAATGTACCGTCGATATCGTAGAACTTAACAGTAATATCGTGTGAAAGCCACCAACCGTAATATGTTTTGTTGTTTGTTGTAATACTCTGAGTTCTGTAGTTCCACTGCTCACCTGCGTCAGTGTAAAGAGCCTTATCTGCATCTGAGTAGTTGAAGTAGGTGTCGCTGTCTACGGGAGGAGCGAAGGTTGCCTCTGATGAGTATGCCTGGCCCTTTGCGCCTGTTGCATCAGGCTGGGGCTTTGTCCAGAAACCGAGGAAGTCAAAGCCTTCCTTTTCAGCATACATAGGTAAGATACCTGATGCCTGGTTGTATGCAAGATAGTTAGGAGCATCAATAATAGCATCGGGAGTACCGTCGTTGTTGCTGTCCCAGGGATAAGTTCTGGTTTCATCTGTGGATTTGTCTTCCATCATAATGGAAACTTTTCCGTCTTTCTTTCCGTCTTTCTTTACGCTTGCATCGAAATACCAGCTGTAAGCCGGATATGTAAAATGAAGTGTCTGTGTGGAAACAGCCTGGCCGTCAGCTTCACTCAGATAAGCAACAAGATAATAGTCCTGTGTAAATCCCTGTTTAAGAGAATATATTTCCTGCATATCAGAATTAACCTTTACTGTTGCACTTGTAAGAGCAGCGTTGGGTTCCCACCAGAAACCTGACGCCTTATCGCTCATGTCCTGTGTACCTGTAGGAGTCTGAGAAAGATAGTAGTTAGGAGTCTGATACCAATAAACACTATACTGGTCAACAACCTTTGCGGTATAGGTATAGCTCAAGGGATTAGCATCTTCGGGGGTGTTTATGTCAGGAATTGTGATGTTTGTTGTGCCGCCAAGGCCCTCAATAGTTGTGGGCTTGGGATACGCTGTTTCAGTTATATTTGCATAGTGGTCACCTTCTTTACGGCTAGCCGTTACACCATATTCGTAGGTACCGTTAAGATCATGTGCTACTATTATGCCATTTACAGACACAGTAACATTCTTAAAAGTAAACGTTCTTGCCGATGCAATACTATAATACATATGAATCTGCGTAGGAAAACCGGATAGTGTCTTATCAAATACAGTTACATTACCGACACCGTTATTAAAGGCGCCCTCAGCCACTGTCTGTTGACCGGAGTTTTCGCTGTCTCCGGTGCCGTTGTCTTTTTTGTATGTAGCATCAACCTTAAAGTTGTCGGCGCCATTCTGCCATGTATCAGAAACATAAACCGTAACGACAACACGGTAGCCGGTGCCTGCGGCCTCTGCCTCAGTGGGAGCAACCCACACCCAGCAGGACAGTACCATAAGCACTGCCATTATAAGTGATAATGATTTTTTAATTTTGTTTTTCATTAAGATTTCCTCCTTAATAAAAATTAACCTTTTTATTTCATAATACGGCATTGCCGTTAAAACGAAACTTATCGTGCCTTTTTCCTCTTGAAATCACGCCTGCACAGTCCCTGACCTGACCGTTTTTTGCACGCACTGACCCCTTGAGGGTATAAAGGGTCACTATTAGTTAGTATCAGTATATCATTTAAAAATCAATAAAGTCAATGGCAAAATTAAAAAACATTAAATATTTCTTAAAAATTGGTTTATATCACAAAAAGAAGGAGGCTTTTTTGTCAATTTTGCCGTTACAAAAACAAAAGGCACCTTTTTGCTTTTGCAAAAGATGCCTTTAACATACTATATAAACTTAAAATTCCATTCTCGCTTCGATATATGAAACAAGATCTTCGATTTTTACTCTTTCCTGCTGCATTGTGTCTCTCTCACGCACTGTTACACAGCCATCTTCTGCGCTTTCAAAGTCATAAGTAATGCAGAAGGGTGTACCGATTTCGTCCTGACGGCGATAACGCTTGCCGATTGAGCCTGCATCGTCGTATTCTGTCATAAACTTCTTCTGAAGCATATGGAAAACTTCTGTTGCACCGTCGTTCAGCTTCTTTGAAAGAGGAAGAACTGCTGCCTTGATGGGAGCAAGTGCAGGGTGGAAGTGAAGCACAACTCTTGTGTCGTTCTTTTCTGCGTCAACAACCTCTTCGTCATAAGCCTCTGTCATAACTGCAAGGAAAAGTCTTTCAACACCGAGTGAAGGCTCAATAACATAAGGAATATATCTCTCGTTTGTTGTGGGATCGAAATAGTCAAGTGTCTTGCCTGAAACGTTGGTGTGCTGAGTAAGGTCATAGTCTGTTCTGTCAGCAACGCCCCAGAGCTCGCCCCAACCGAAGGGGAAGAGGTATTCGAAGTCTGTGGTAGCCTTTGAGTAGAAGCAAAGCTCCTCTGCATCGTGGTCACGCAGTCTTACGTTTTCAGCCTTGAGACCGATGCTGTAAAGCCAGTCGCGGCAATAGCTTCTCCAATAGTCAAACCATTCAAGGTCTGTGCCGGGCTTGCAGAAGAATTCAAGCTCCATCTGCTCAAATTCACGCACACGGAAAATGAAGTTACCGGGTGTGATTTCGTTACGGAATGACTTGCCGATCTGAGCAACACCGAAGGGAATCTTTCTTCTTGTGGTACGCTGAATGTTTGCGAAGTTTACGAAGATACCCTGAGCTGTTTCGGGTCTGAGATAAAGCTCGTTTTTGCTGTCCTCGGTTACGCCCTGGAAGGTCTTGAACATAAGGTTGAACTGACGGATATCTGTGAAGTTGTGCTTACCGCAGTCGGGGCAGGGAATTGCCTTTTCCTTTATGTAAGCTGTCATTTCTTCATTTGACCAGCCTGCTACGTTGGTACCGTCAAAATCTTCGATAAGATTGTCGGCTCTGTGTCTTGTCTTACATTCCTTACAGTCCATAAGAGGGTCTGAGAAGCCGCCAAGGTGACCTGATGCAACCCATGTCTGAGGATTCATAAGAATAGCTGAGTCGAGACCTACGTTATAAGGATTTTCCTGAACGAATTTCTTGAGCCATGCCTTTTTGATGTTGCTCTTAAGCTCAGCACCTAAGGGGCCATAGTCCCATGTGTTTGCAAGACCGCCGTAAATTTCACTGCCTGCATAAACAAAGCCTCTGCCCTTACAGAGAGCAACCAGCTTTTCCATTGTTTTTTCTGTGTTCTTGAGCATTGTTATTAGCTCCTTTCATTTATGTTAATGAACTATGTTTTTCTTTTCTATTTATAATAATATAAAATGTGAGGTGTTGTCAAGGGAAAACCTTTCTTATTTTTGCCTTTTAAAGAAATTTGATAAAAAAAAGGAAAAACCCTTGCAATAAGATGTGTTTTTTTGTTTAATATAAATGCTACTACTTTTCAAAAGGAGTTTTTATGAAAACTGACCTGAAAAAAATCAGAGCTTTACTCACCCGTAAAGAACATATTATAATAGAAAGCGTACCCGTCACCGCCTCGACAAACGAGGATATGAAAACTAAAGCACGGCAGGGTACAGAAGAAATCAGTGTTCTTGTTGCCGACAGACAGACAGCAGGCAAAGGCTCAAAGGGAAGGTCTTTTTATTCGCCGGTCGGCACGGGCTGCTATATGAGCTTTCTGCTTCGCCCGAAAATCAGACCCGAGGAATGTATTCTTCTCACAACAATTGCCGCCGTTGCAACTGCCGAGGCTATTGAGAAATTAACAGGCAAACAGGCAGATATAAAGTGGGTCAACGATATCTATATGGACGGAAAAAAGGTTGCCGGCATTCTCACCGAGGGCGCCTTCGTAAGCAAGGATAAAATTGACTTCGCCGTTGTGGGCATAGGCATAAATCTTGCTGTACCCGATGAAGGCTTTCCGGAAGAAATAAAAAATATTGCCGGCGCTCTGGGTGCTGACGGAATTAAAAACGAGCTTATTGCAGAAATTGTAAACCGCTTTGTTTATTATTACCGCAGACTGCCCGATAACAGCTATGTTTCAGAGTACCGCAAAAGACTGTTTTTCCTGGGCAGAGAGATTACCGTTGTGCAAGGGGATGAACCCTTTAACGCAGTAGCAACGGATGTTGACCCTATGTGCCGCCTCAAAGTGAAAACCCCTGAAGGTGAGCTGCTTTTAGGTGCAGGTGAAATAAGTGTGAAGATATAAAATGAGCAGGAGATGATGAAGCCCTCCTGCTCTTAAGTTTTATTTGAGGGTAAAAGT
Source organism: Acutalibacteraceae bacterium (assembly GCA_045637065.1). GTDB lineage: Bacteria > Bacillota > Clostridia > Oscillospirales > Acutalibacteraceae > UBA6857. The sequence goes on along the minus strand of JAZTYQ010000053.1, from coordinate 4,491 downwards.
TCTTGAATATCCCTCAAGAGCCTTTCCTGCTCTGAAATCTCTTGCAGTGAAAATTACTTCACCGTCATAAACCTCAAAGTATACACCCAAACCGCTTTGCTTATGTTCGCCTCTTGAATTTTTCTTTCCGAAAGATGGCAGATTGAGGGAATATACGCCCTTTTCTTCATCAAGGACCTCAAGGGATTTTTCATAAATGCCTGTGTGAAGATGTCCGCTCAGATAAAAGACATTGTTATACCTTGTTAAAATTTCTCTTACCTGATATGACTGCTTTCCAAGGTCGCCGCCTGTTGCCCAGACCCCGGGTAAACCGTGAGTATCTGCAAGGGGCTGATGTGCAACCACAAAAGCAGGCTTACCTTCTGCCGTGGCTCGGGAGAGCTCACTGTCTAAAAATGCAAGCTGCTCGTCTGAAATCACTGCTCTTTCAAGCTGCTGTTCGTCGGAATTCATAACTATAACAGTATATCCGTTGATATCATGTGAATAATAGGGAGTTGTTATCTCTTTATTCAGAAATTCCGACTGTATTCCCATTATATATTCTATACGGTCCTTATAAGCAAAGCGTATGTCATGGTTACCTGCAGCAAAAATAACATTGTCAAAAATATCTGCATTTCTGATTATGTCGCGGGTAATTTCATAGGAAGCATTATCGCTCAGATCAGTTATATCGCCGCTGATTATAAAGGCATCAAATTTTTGTGCAGAATTTTTTACATCCTCAAGTCCGCACTCAAGGTTATAGCCTCTGAACGCCGCATTAGTTATATGTGTGTCAGAAAAAACTACTGCCGCCATTTTTATATTTTCGCTGTCTTTTAAAACAATGGGGGCATCAATTGCAGGGCCTGTTATAGCACCTAAGGTGATAAGCAAAGAAAGCAGAGCTTTGCAGATTGCACTGAAAATACCGGTAAACATTTTTTTCTCTCCTTTTGTTAATTTTTATTTCAGAGTAAAGCTTTTTTCAAAGCCTGACAAGCCGCGGCCGTCTTTGAAATTTCTTGCAGTGAAAACAACCTCACTCTCATAAACCTCAAGATATACTCCCAGACCTGCGTTTTTGAAGGTGCCCGTTGCATTTGGCTGACCGTAAGCAGGCAGGTTAATAGAATAAACTCCCTTATTGCTGTCAAAGGTTTCAAGTGAGGCACTGTATATGCCCGTGTGAAGATGACCGCTTATATAAAAGACATTCTTATGTTTGAGCAATATGTTTTTAACTGCATCGGACTGCTGCCCTATGTCACCGCCGTCTCGCCAGACATCGGGCAGACCGTGTGTGTTTTTAAGAGGGAAGTGACAGATAACAAAGGCAGGCTTACCGTCTTTTGTTGCCCTTGCAAGCTCACTGTCAAGGAAGGAAAGCTGTGTCTGTGATATGTATGCCTTTTCGTTTTCAGCTTCACTGCCCAGTACTATAAAGGTGTAGCCTTTCACATCGTAGGAATAATAGGTTTTGTCAATTTTCTTACCTGTATACTGTGATGCCTTGGCAGAAATCTGTGACTTTGCAGTGCCGAAAGCAGACCAGGTGTCGTGATTTCCGATAGCAGGCAAAACAGTGCAGGAAAGCTTTGCGCTTTCAAGCGTGTTCCAGGCAAGACCGAAGGATGTGGCATCTCCGCCGTCGGTTATATCTCCCGTGAGTGCAAGCACATCAAACTTTTCAGAAGAAGCTTTGATATCATTCAGAGCCTGCTGCAACTGCTGAACACTTACGCTGTCATTCTTGATGTGCAGGTCTGATAAAAACACTGCCGACATTTTCACTTCATCACTGTTTTTGAAAACAATACTTCCGCCCGACGGTACCACAGTGCCGGCAACAAGACCGAGTGCCACAAGAATTGAGGTGAACACGCTCGCAAGCTTGCGGAAAAGTGAATTGAATAATGAAATAATGCTGTTCATGGTTTCTCTCCTTTTCTCCTTATTTAATTTTATGATAATCCAAAAAGGGGTCAATGTCAATAGTCGGAACACCGGAAAAAGAGAACGGCGGCAAGCCGCGCCCAATCACTTGCCAATATCCGCATTTTATGTTATAATTAAAAAGTTAACGCCAAAAATTTAAGAACAGGAAGTGATTATATGATAAGCACAAATAATGTAACTCTCCAATACGGTGGCAGAGAGCTTTTCAAAAGCGTATCAATCAATTTCACCAAGGGTAACTGCTACGGTCTTATCGGCGCAAACGGCGCAGGTAAAAGCACCTTCCTTAAAATTCTCTCAGGTGAAATCGAGCCTAACAAGGGTTATGTAACTATTACTCCCGGTGAGAGACTTTCCGTACTCAAGCAGGACCACTTTGCCTATGACGAATATGATGTTATAAGAACAGTGCTTATGGGCAACGAAAAGCTCATTGAGATTATGGATGAAAAGGAAAAGCTCTACTCAAAAGAGGAGTTCACCGAGGAAGACGGTATAAGAATAAGTGAGCTTGAAGAGGAATTTGCCGAAATGGACGGCTGCAGTGCTGAAAGCGACGCTGAAATTCTTCTCAATGCCCTTGGTATTCACAATGAATTTCACTATATGCTTATGAAAGAGCTTACAGGTGAGCAGAAGGTTAAGGTGCTTCTTGCCCAGGCTCTTTTCGGCAACCCGGATATTCTTCTTCTTGACGAGCCTACCAACCACCTTGATGTTGCGGCAATCAACTGGCTTGAGGAATTTCTTATGAATTTTGAGAATACTGTTATTGTAGTAAGCCATGACAGACACTTCCTCAACAAGGTCTGCACCCATATTGCAGACTGCGACTTCGGCAAAATCACAATGTATGTAGGTAACTATGATTTCTGGTATGAATATACACAGATGGCACAGCGTCAGATGCGTGAGCAGAATAAGAAAACCGAAGCAAAAATGAAAGAGCTTCAGGAATTCATTGCTCGTTTCAGCGCAAACGCTTCAAAGTCAAAGCAGGCAACAAGCCGTAAGAAGCTTCTTGATAATCTTGTGCTTGAAGATATGCCGGTTTCTTCAAGACGCTTCCCCTTTGTAGAGTTCAAGCCTGACAGAGAAATCGGTAACGATATGCTTATGGTTGAGGGCCTTTCCAAAACTATCGGTGACAGAAAGGTATTGGACAATGTTTCCTTTACAATAAGACCCAACGAAAAGGTTGCCTTTGTCGGTACCGATGCCGTTGCAAAAACAACCTTCTTTAAGATTATTACAGGAGAGCTTGAGCCGGATGAAGGCAGCTTCAAGTGGGGTGTCACAACCTCACAGGCATATTTCCCCAGCGACAACTCCGCATTCTTTGACGGTGTTGAAGACAGCCTTATCGACTGGGTCAGAAGATACTCCGACCTGCAGTTTGAAAGCGATGTCAGAGGCTGGCTGGGCAGACTTATGTTCTCAGGCGAAGAGGCAACAAAGAAGGCTAAAGTGCTTTCAGGTGGTGAAAGAGTACGCTGTATGCTCTGCAAAATGATGCTCAGCGGTGCAAATGTTCTCGTTCTTGACGAGCCCACCAACCACCTTGACCTTGAATCAATCACTGCCCTTAACAATGCACTTATCAAATTCAAGGGAGCGCTGCTTTTCACCTCACATGACCATCAGTTTGTGCAGTCAATTGCAGACAGAATCATCGAATTCAGACCTGACGGCGTATATGACAGAAAGGAAACCTACGACGAATTCCTTGAGAATAACGAATTACTCATCACTAAATAAGGAGGCACTTATATGATTTTTGTAATTGGTGATATCCACGGTATGAAGGACAAATACGAGGAAATCCTCGATAAAATGGCACCTGCGGACACCGATGCGGTTTTTGTTCTGGGCGATGTTATTGACGTGGGCAACGATTCCATTGAAATTCTTAAAGATATGATGTACCGTGCAAATATTTATCCCGTACTCGGCGAGCATGAGTATATGGCAAGAAAGGTGCTGCCTCTTATAGCTGACTTTAAAAGTACAGAAGAAGCACTGGAAAAGCTCACGGGTGAAGAAAAAGACCTTCTTGACAAATGGCTCACTATGAAAAGCGAAAAAACAATAAGCGACTTCCTTTCACTCAGCGACGAAGACAAGGAAAGTATTATAGATTATCTTTCCGAATTTCAGAGCTATGAGGAGGTTGAGGCAGGCGGAAAGACTTTTGTTCTCAGCCATGCCGGCATTGAGGGCTTCGATGCAGATAAAGACCTTGAAGACTATGAGGATGAGGCTTTCATCTTTGCAAAGACCGATTATTCGGCTCCTCTTTTCAAGAATAAGTATCTTATTACGGGTCATATGCCCACAGTTGCAATCAATCCTAAGCTTATGGGCAAGATTTATTCCAAAAACGGCCACATAGCTATTGACTGCGGCGCAGCTTACGGCGGAAAGCTGGCAGGCATTTGTCTTGATAAGCTGAAGCTGTATTATTGCTGAAATACGCACTGAAGTTTTTTGATTACTTTTTTTTAAAAAAGTAATGCCCCGCGGCGAGCGATATAAAAAAGCGAT
>JAZTYQ010000052.1:0-15299 GCA_045637065.1 Acutalibacteraceae bacterium | reverse complement strand
GCCACAAAATAAAAAAAGGAGACTCACATCGAGTCTCCTTCACTTTTTTTCCGTTGCCCTCGCCGGGCAGGCATTCTTTTTCCTGCCGCGGAAAAAGAACCAAAAACGCGTTGTTGTTTTCCTATATTAAACATTAAACAGGAAATGCACAATGTCTCCGTCTTTCATAACATATTCCTTGCCTTCACTCTTGACAAGACCCTTTTCCTTTGCCGCCGCAAGAGAACCAAGCTCCATAAGATTTTCAAAAGAAACAACCTCAGCTCTGATGAAACCGCGCTCAAAATCTGAGTGAATCTTGCCTGCTGCCTGGGGTGCCTTGGTGCCTTTCTTGGTCGTCCAGGCTCTTACCTCGGGCTGACCTGCAGTGAGGTAGGAAATAAGACCAAGAAGATTGTAGCTGCGCTGAATGAGAAGGTCAAGTCCGCTGTTTTCTACACCTAAATCTTCAAGGAACATTTCCTTGTCTTCCTTTGAAAGAGAGGAGATTTCAGCCTCAAGACCTGCGCAGATAGGAAGCACTTCACTGCCCTCGGCTGCTGCAATTTCGCAAACAGCCTTGTAGTTTTCGTTGGTGTCGATGCCGCTTACGAAGTCGGCTTCGCTCATATTGCAGGCATAGATAACGGGCTTTGATGTGAGCAGTGCAACACTGTCAAGGATAGCTTTTTCCTCTTCGTCGCACTCGATGCTTCTTGCTGTCTGCTCGTTTTCAAGAGCAGTTTTAACCTTCTGTAAGAAGTCATATTCCGCTGCAAGGCTCTTGTCGCCCTTCATAGCCTTTGATGTTCTGTCAATTCTTCTCTCAATCATTTCAAGGTCTGAGAGAATAAGCTCAAGGTTGATAGTTTCAATATCACGCTTTGCGTTAACACTGCCGTCAACGTGGATAATATCATCATCCTCAAAGCAGCGCACAACATGAATAACTGCATCAACCTCTCTGATGTGTGAAAGGAATTTATTGCCAAGTCCCTCACCCTTTGATGCACCTCTTACAAGACCCGCAATATCAACAAACTCAATTGTTGCAGGTGTGAATTTGACAGGATTATACATCTCTGCAAGCTTGTCAAGTCTTTCATCGGGTACTGCAACAACACCTACATTGGGCTCAATTGTGCAGAAAGCATAGTTAGCTGACTGTGCGCCTGCGTTTGTTATTGCATTAAAAAGTGTACTTTTGCCAACATTGGGCAAACCAACAATACCAAGTTTCATTTTTATACCTCTTTTATTTATAATGCACCGTAGGTGCAATTCATGGCGAAGCCAATTCATGAAGCATCGCTTCAATTCATGACCGTCAGGTCAATTCATTCTCGCACCGCAGGTGCGCAATTCATAATTGCTTATACGCTCGTCGCGGGGCGTTACTTTTTGCTGCCGCCCAAAAAGTAACCAAAAACGCGTTGACGTTTTTTATTTTGTCGCTGAAACAAGTGCCTGCTCGATATCAGCAATAATATCTTCAGCGTCTTCAATGCCAACTGACAGACGGATAAGGTCGCTCTTAACTCCTGCTTCTTCAAGCTGCTTTTCAGTGAGCTGTCTGTGAGTTGTTGATGCGGGGTGAAGCACGCAGGTCTTGCTGTCTGCAACGTGAGTTACGATTGAAGCGAGCTTCAGTGAATCCATAAACTTTGTTGCAGCTTCTCTGCCACCCTTAACGCCGAATGAAATTACACCGCAGGTGCCGTGAGGCATATATTTCTTTGCAAGGTCATACTGCTCATCGCCCTCAAGACCGGGGAATGATACCCATGAAACCATATCGCTTTCGCTGAGATACTTTGCTACCTTAAGAGCATTGCTGCAGTGTCTTTCCATTCTGAGATGGAGAGTTTCAAGACCTAAGTTGAGAAGGAATGCATTCTGAGGGCCGGGGATTGAGCCAAGGTCGCGCATAAGCTGAACAACACACTTGGTTATGTAGGCACCCTTGCCGAAACGCTCTGTGTAGGTTACTCCGTGATAGCTGTCGTCGGGAGTTGTAAGACCGGGATATTTGTCGCTCTTTGTCCAGTCGAAGTTACCGCTGTCAACGATAACACCGCCAACCTGAGTTGCGTGACCGTCCATATATTTGGTGGTTGAATGTGTAACGATGTCTACCCCGTACTTGAAAGCCTGACAGTTGATAGGTGTGGGGAAGGTGTTATCAACGATAAGGGGTACGCCGTGTCTGTGTGCCGCATTTGCAAACTTTTCAATATCGAGCACCTGCAGAGAGGGGTTTGAAAGAGTTTCGCCGAAAACAGCCTTTGTGTTTTCTTTGAAGGCAGCCTCAAGCTCTTCCTCTGAACACTGAGGTGTAACGAAGGTGAAATCGATGCCAAGCTTTCTCATTGTGACATTGAACAGGTTGAAGGTGTCGCCGTAAATAGCTGAGGAAGCAACAACATGGTCACCTGCCGAGCAGATGTTGAAAATAGCAAAGAAGTTTGCAGCCTGACCCGATGAGGTAAGCACTGCAGCAACACCGCCCTCAAGGTCTGCAATTTTAGCAGCTACGCAGTCGTATGTGGGGTTCTGAAGTCTTGTGTAGAAATAGCCTGAAGCCTCAAGGTCAAAGAGCTTGCCCATTTCAACGCTGGAATCGTATTTATAGGTTGTACTCTGACAGATAGGAAGCTGTCTGGGTTCACCGTTTTTAGGAGTATATCCGCTATGGATACATTTGGTTGCAATTTTATAATCGCTCATATTAAAACCTCTTTTCTGAGTTTTTCGTTGATATTTAATTATATTACATTCTGTGCTTCAAGTCAAGAGTTTAGGTACGCGTTGTTAGGCTGTGCTGTGTAATGCGGTATGATGCCGCCGGGGAAGTCACATAAAAAGTCACATCCTGCCCGGATGTGACTTTTGCTATGAAAATAATTATTTGTTAAGCTCTGTTTCAAGGAGAGTTCTGATAACGGCAGGGTCGCCGATGCCCTTGAGTTCACGCATAACGAGACCAAAGAGTGCCTGCATAGCCTTGACCTTACCGCCCTTATAGTCTGCAACTATCTTGTCGTTGCCGTCGATTACCTTGCGTACGGTTTCAAGAATGAAGCCTTCGTCAATTTTCTGATTGAGGCCGTTTTCTTCGCAGAATGCGTCAACATCAACATCCTTTTCAAAGACAGCTGAAAGAACCTTCTTACCTGCTGCACGGGTGATTTCGCCGCTTTCAACAAGTGTGATAATTCTTGCGAGCTTATCTGCACTGATGTCAAGTGTAGCAATTTCAAGACGCTTCATAATACCCATGCATTCGGTGAGAATCCAGGAAGCGGTTGTCTTTGCGCTGCAGCCTGAAGCCACAACAGCATCAAACACTTCGCAGAGCTTACGGTCAGATGCAAGTACGGCTGCCTCTTTTGCTGCAATACCCATATTCTCGTAGTATTTGCCCTTTTCTTCTGCAGTTGCGGGCATACTCTTTCTGATTTCCTCAAGCCATGCATCGTCAATAACTATAGGCATAAGGTTGGGGTCGGGGAAATAACGGTAATCTGCTGCAGTTTCCTTATTACGCATGGGGAAGGTGCGTCTCTTAACATCGTCCCAACGGCGTGTTTCCTGCACGAGAACCTCTGTGTGACGCTCAATAGCATCCACATGACGTACCTTTTCAAATTCGATTGCATCCTTGATTTCTGAAAGTGAGCTCATATTCTTGATTTCGGAGCGTACACCGAATTCAGTTGAGCCCTCAGGGCGTACGGAAATGTTGACGTCACATCTCATAGCACCCTCTTCACATTCGGAAATGCCTGCAAACTGAAGTGCTGACTTGAGCTTCTTGAGATAAGTGATAACCTCTTCTGATGAACGGAAATCAGGCTTGCTTACAATTTCGATAAGGGGTACACTTGTACGGTTGTAGTCAACAAATGATGTGTTTGTTGCTTCGTCGTGTACCAGCTTGCCTGCGTCTTCTTCAAGGTGAATCTGCTTGATGCCGATTTTTCTGCCGTCTACATCCACACTACCTTCAACACAAATGGGGTTGAACCACTGTGTTATCTGATAAGCACAGGGAAGGTCGGGATAGTAGTAGCTCTTTTTATCAAAGGTTGTGTATTGGTTGATTTTGCAGTTGAGCATAAAGCCGGCTTTAACTGCAAGCTCAATTGCATGCTTATTTGTTACGGGGAGCATACCGGGCATACCGCTGCAGGCAGGGCATACGCAGTCGTTAGGCTCCTTGGGGCTTGAATGTCCGCCGCAGGAGCAGAAAAGCTTTGAGTCTGTTGAAAGCTCAACGTGAGTTTCAAGACCTATAACAAGTTCGTAATTCATTGTTTATGCCTCCTTTTCCACACCGGCAGCAATGCTGAGAAGTGTGCTTTCTTTAAAGGAATCTGCAATAAGCTGAACGCCGCCGCTGACCATAGCAGGAAGACCTGTGATTGAAGGTACTGCTGTGAAAAGGCTCTCTTCATAAACCTTATTGAAGGCTTCGGCAATGTCATATTTTTCATATGCAAGCTTGCTGCAGGCGGGAGTAAGAATTGCAGCGTAGGAAGCGAGAAGCTCCTTAACCTTTGAGAGAACAACTCTGCGGATGCGAAGGCTCTTATCATAGCAAAGATCATACTTATCCTTTGCAAGAACAGCTGAACCGTAAATGATTGTTGCCTTTGTCAGGAATGAGAAGCCCTCTGTTCTGCTGCCTACATAAAGCTCGTCAATGTTTTTATATTCTGCAGTGCGATGACCGTATTTTACACCGTCAAAGCGTGAAAGATTGTTTGTGGTTTCTGCTGAAAGAAGAATCTGCCATGCTGTCTGTGCTGCAAAAACACAGTCAAGTGAAACTTTCTCCACTTTAGCGCCCTTAGCTTCAAGAGCTTTTACATATGCATCAAGCTTTGCCTTAACTTCGTCGGAAGCCTTGTCATAAAGCTCACTGATAACACAGATTTTCATTGAAGCAACATCTTCTGAAAGGCTGTATTCGTATTTTTCCTGAGGAAGGCTTGTGCCGTCCTTGCTGTCGTGACCTGCAATAACGCCGAGAATTTCCTTGATGCCTTCTGCATTTTCTGCAGTAACACCTACCTGCTCACCTGAGCAAGCACAGGCAATAACACCGTAACGTGAAACTGTTCCGTATGTGGGCTTGAGGAAATCTACACCTGACACTGCTGCTGCGCGGCGGGGTGCGCCGTTAAGGTCAACATTAAGCGCTGCCTTGATTTTCTTATCTGCAACGAGAGCTGCAGCTGCACCTACGAGTGCCTTATCATCATCTGCAAAATATGAGGTTTCACCCATAAGGTCCAGACCGAATTCGCCGACATTTGTTTTGCCTGAAATTTCATAGCCTGACTTCTGAAGTCTTTCAACTACCTCTGCGCTGAAAAGAGGTCTGAAATTTTCAAGCATCTTTGAACCTGCAGTTGCGGGAACATCCTTTACAAGAATAGTATCGTCAACGGCAATTGTGCCTGCTGCATTGATTTCGTTAATATAATATTTCACCTGTGTCACCTCACTTTACAAGTCTGGGTACCTGCCAGCTGTCTTCTGTCTTCTGAGGAGCGCCTGCAAGAAGGTCGCTTCTTGAGAAGTTCTGCTCTCTTGCATCTTCACGAAGAACATTGGTCATAGGCATTACATATACCATAGCGTCTACATCACTTGTGTCTGTTTTTGCAAGGTCTGCTTCCTTCTGAAGCATTGTGTCGAGTATCTTCTGCATTGTCTTCTTTTCTTCTGCAGTGAAGGAAAGCTCGTTGACCTGCTCAAGACCTCTGAGCTTGCTTTCCTTTGTTTCAACGGAAGCCTTTGCGGAATTTACTGTGGCAGTGAATGCTGATGTGTCACCGCTTTCGCCTGAAAGCACCTCGCTGCCGCCCTTGCCTCTTATGCTGACATTTGCCTCATAAAGCTGAAGCTCTGTAACCTCACTGGGAGCGCCGAGCATCTGATCCTGAGCAGTACCGTCAAGGGGGAATGCGATAACATCTCTGATAGTTTCTGTGTCGGCAAGAAGCATAACAATTCTGTCAACACCGGGAGCCATACCCGCGTGAGGAGGCGCACCGAACTGGAAGGCATTGTAAAGAGCGCTGAAGCGTTTCTTAACCTCATCTTCACTGTAGCCTGCAATTTCAAATGCCTTTCTCATAATTTCGGGGCTGTGGTTTCTTACGGCACCTCAAGCCAGCTCGATACCGTTACATACAAGGTCATACTGATATGCAAGGATTTCGGTGGGATCCATTGTTTCAAGTGCTTCAAGACCGCCCTGAGGCATTGAGAAGGGGTTGTGGGTAAAGATAATCTTATCTGTAACTTCGTCTCTTTCATACATGGGGAAGTCAACAACGAAGCAGAATTCGAAGGAGTCATTCTTGATAAGGCCAAGCTCGTTACCAAGCCATGTGCGAATTACGCCTGCATTCTTGTCTGCAATGCCTGAAACAGTGTCGCAGATGAAGAAGATTGTTTCGCCTTCCTTAACGCCTGTAAGTTCAACAATTTCTCTCTTTTCTTCTTCTGTCATAACCTTCACAATGGGGTCATCCTTAAATTCAAAGGTTTCAGCATTGAGAAGTGTGATATGTGCAAGACCTGCCATCTTAGCCTGCTTTGTGGCGAAGTTAAGTGACTTGTCGAAGAACCATCTTTCATTTTTACAGGGAGCCACGATACCTCTTACGGGCTTATTCATAAAGGGCTTGAACTTAACTCTCTTGAACATATCTGTAAGGTCACAGATTACAAGGGGGTTACGAAGGTCAGGCTTGTCTGAGCCGTATTTTGCCATAGCCTCTTTGAAGGGGATGCATCTGAAGGGAGCTTCTGTTACCTTCTTGTCTGAGAAGGTGCGGAAGATATCGCTTACAACCTCTTCGCAGACCTTGAGTACCTCTTCCTGAGTGGAGAAAGCCATTTCAAAGTCAAGCTGATAGAATTCACCGGGTGAACGGTCAGCACGTGCGTCTTCATCTCTGAAGCAGGGAGCTATCTGATAGTATCTGTCAAAGCCTGAAACCATAAGAAGCTGCTTGAACTGCTGGGGAGCCTGGGGCAGAGCGTAGAACTTGCCCGGGTGCTTACGTGAAGGTACAAGGAAGTCTCTTGCGCCCTCAGGTGAAGACGCAGTAAGAATGGGTGTCTGAATATCAAGGAAGCCTCTTTCCTCCATAAGACGTCTCATATGACCGATTACCTTTGAACGAAGGATAATATTCTTATGAAGATCAGGATTACGAAGATCGAGGAATCTGTGCTTAAGTCTTAAGTTTTCATTTGTGTCCTTTGAGCCGATTTCAAAGGGAAGGTCTCTGCTGCAAACGCCGAGAACCTTGAGAGAATCTGCAATAAGCTCAACAAGACCTGTGTCAATTTTGGGGTTAACTGTGCTTTCATCACGCTTGGAAACTACGCCGTGAACACTGACAACTGTTTCCTTGCTGATGCCCTTGAGAAGATTTTCATCGTGAAAAACAACCTGTGTAACACCTGTTTCATCACGCAAATCCACAAAGAGAACGCCGCCGTGGTCACGGACAACATCAACCCAACCGGCAAGTTCAACTTCAATACCGATGTGCTTTTCTCTTATCTCGTTGCAACGATGAGTTCTGTACATTGTATTCTACCTCCATGTTTATTATTTGTATTACTTTTAAAATAAAAATGCCCGGGAATTAATAAAATAATTCCCGGGACGAGTATTCAAACCCGCGGTGCCACCCGTATTGGTACGACAAAAAAGCGTACCCGCTCTTTATATTAACTTGTGGGCATACCGTGAAGTGTTGCCATACTTACTACTCATCCCAAGTGCGCTTTCAGCCTCTGACGCACTCTCTCTGACGGACTTTCCTCAAAAGCAGGATCTTCACGAAGGATTATATCAAAAAGACTTTTGTTTGTCAATAGAAAAAATCAAACAAAATCTGCCATCCACACTCCTTTCTATTGACTTTAAAAGGAAATATGATATATAATTCGAGTGGAATTCTGTCCATACTATTATTCTATGCCAAGGAGGCTTCCATTATGTGCGCAAAAAATGAAAACAGCGAAAAAATTCTCCTTATACTCACAGGCGGCACAATCTGCTCAGTTGAAGACGAGGAGGGTATAAGAAGCTCCGAGACAAGGCAGGCGCAATATAAAATCGTTTCCCGTTTCAGAAACTCCTCCTCACCCTTCAAAGACACTGAATTTGACTACCTCACTCCCCTGAATATTCTGAGTGAAAATATGACAGTGAAAAACTGGAACACCTTGCTTGACTGCCTTCGAGATGTACCCTGCCGTGATGTCTACAAGGGCATTATTATGCTGCACGGCACCGACACCCTCGCCTACACCTCATCACTGCTCTCACTTATGCTGACACATCTGGATATTCCTCTCATTCTCGTTTCAAGTCAGCTGCCTCTGAGCTACGAGAGCAGCAACGGCAATGCTAATTTCAGAGCAGCTGTGGAGCTTATTATGAACGGCATAAAGCCTAACGTTTATGCAGTTTACAGAAACAGTAACGGCAACATTTATGCTCACTTCGGTGCAGACCTTAAGCAGTGTGCAAATTACAGCAACGACTTTTTCAGCCGCAATTCATATGAAATCGAAAACACGGAAAATGCCTTATGGGAAGGCAGAGCCTTTGAAACAAAAAACACCTTCCTTAATGATATAACCTCCCTTGACGGCAGGGTACTGTCAATAGTGCCTTATGTGGGTATCGACTATGATAACTATAATCTCGCGAGGGTTTCGGCAGTGGTACATAACACCTTCCACTCTGAAAGCGTATGTGTAGAGCGAAGTAAAAAGCAGGGCGAGGTGACAAATCTTTCAATTATAAGCTTTGCCGAAAGGTGCCGAGAGCATGGTGTTGATTTATTCCTTGCACCCTGCAACCCCCTTTCTTTTGCCTATGAATCAACGGGTGATGCACTTGAAAACGGCGCTTTGCCCATCAGCGGAACAACCTTTGAAATGGCATATGTGAAAACTCTTGTGGGTTGCTCACTTGGCCTGAGCGGCAAAGAGCTTGGAGAGTTTGTGAATAAAAGGGTTAATTTTGAGAGCGTATAATAAAGCGAGGTGAAAATCACCTCGCTTTTAAATCATTGCAAATAATGCTTGAATAGTTCTTCTGTTTCAGGGAGTGCGATAATTTTGAATAGGTATTTGTTATTTTTCTTAAAAACAATATATCTCATTCCTGCATTACTAAATCGATAACCTTTAACTTTATATGAGTACCCTGCATCAATTTCAGCAGAAGTAATATCAGAGCAGGAAATATGTTTCTCTTTTTTAACTCCACAGTAATAATCCACAACATAAAACTCGTTTTCTTTTATTTCCACATATGCTTTTTCCATATCCTTGATAGGAACTATAATAATTGCGGTTAGCAAAATAAGTATAAGGATTACCGAAACTCCACCGATAATACTTTGTGCATAATAGAAACAAGCAAAAGCTACCAAACCAAACATGCTGGAACTTAAAACGGCGCATAGTGCAAGCAGAAATATTACCAGTTTACTGTTTTTAGGTCTTGGTGTACGGTCGTGTGTATTTAGTTTCATCAAAATCACCGCCTTAGTAATTAAAACTCTATCCAATCTTTTTCTTTTAAGGTTTTTATAACATTCTTGGCATCTGGAAGTGTAATAACAAACAACCTTCCATCTTTAGTAAAAATATTTAAATGAATATCATCAAACTGATAATGGTCAACATCTTGCAATAAAATTTTATCCAATGTGTACGGCTTTTCGTCCAAACAAATGCAAATGATGCCTGTTTCGCAAAAATATATGTTGCCGTTTTTTACTTTTCCGTTTCCTAAGTTAAAATTACCATTGGATTTATAAAAAACAGGCGAAGTAATTTCTTTTTCAAATTCTGCATACTTCTTGTCCATAATCTTTCCATAAACAAGAAGAAACAATAACAATAGAATATATAACAACAATCCTCCAAAAGCCGAAATTAAAAGAGCATCTTCCATTTCTGAATATTGCAATAAAAAATATGTAATTATAGCAAAAAAGAAACTAGTGATTGCCGATAAAATTGCTTTTGTTTTCATAGCATCACCGCCTTTATTTTATTATAGCATATTTAATCTTAAAAGTAAATTCGCACAGTATAAATCCCCTTTTCTTACAAACACTACTATCACAATTTGTATTTTTAAGGGAGAGAAAGAAAATTATGAAAGCTACAGGAATAGTCCGCCGTATCGATGACCTCGGACGTGTGGTTATACCGAAAGAGATAAGAAGAACAATGAGAATAAGAGAGGGGGACCCTCTGGAAATTTACACTGACACCGACGGTGAGGTAATCTTCAAAAAGTATTCCCCTATCGGTGAACTGGGACCTTACACCAAGCAGTATGTGGATGTCCTTGGCAGAACTACGGGAGTACCCGTGGTAATTTGTGACAGAGACCACGTTATTGCCGTGTCGGGTATGCCGAAAAAGGATATGGCAGGCAAGCGTATTTCACCCCTGCTTGAAAGCTATATGGAAAGGCGCAGCACCTACGTTTTCGGCCAGGATAAGGATAACCTCATCGTTTCAGAGGAAAGTCCCATACCCGTCAGCGTTATGGCTCCCATTATCGGTGGTGGTGATGTTATGGGTGCCGTTGTGCTTATGGGCGCAGACAAAATGAGTGTGCCCTCACAGACGGATATAAAGCTCACTCAGGTTGCCGCAGGTTTTTTAGGCAAGCAGATGGAAGAATAAGTTTTATCTTTATTAAAAAGCAGGTCACTACTTTTCAGTAATGACCTGCTGAATTTATTATTTTATTCCAAACTCCGCTTTGCCCTCAGGTGTATCTCTGTAATACTGGGTCTTGGGATTGGGGTGCTTTGTGTTTTTCCAGAGTTCGTCTGCTCTGGGAGCCCACTCGGCTGCGAATTTATCACACTTGCTGCAAAGCATTTCTGCAGTTTCTTCCTGAATGAGATTGGTTGACTTTGCACCCGTTCTCTTGACAATATCTCTCAGGCACTGAGGATTCTCAAGCATAGGACAGGGTCTGAGATGATTATCATTGAAGGGCTGGTCATGTCTGAAAGCCATAAACAGAGGATTCTGCAGTGCTTCCAGAAGAGTATGTGTTCTGATATTTGAATCGGAGAAGTGAATAAATACACAAGGCTCAATATCACCTGCAGAGTTGATATGGAAGTAGTTTCTTCCGCCGGCGATGCAACCGCCCACGTACTCACCGTCACTCTGGAAGTCCATAAAGAACATAGGCTTACCTGTTTTGCCGTTACGCACACGTCTGAGCCACTTATACATATACTCTCTCTGCTCGGGAGTGGGAATAAGCTCGGGTGATGCATCGTGACCGACTGGCATAAAGTTGAAATAAAGTCCGAATTTGACACCAAGACCAACCATTTTATCAAGGAATTCGTCACTTGTGACCTGAGGGATGTTATTTCTTGTATAGCAAACGCTCATACCGTAAAGACAGCCCTTGCTCTTAAGAAGCTTCATTGCAGAAATAACCTTCTGATAGTTACCCTCGCCGCGTCTTTCATCAGTGGAGGCTTCGTCGCCCTCAATGGAAAGTGCAAGAGCAAAGTTGCCCACTCTGAGCATATCGTCGCAGAGCTTTTCGTCAACAAGGTGACCGTTGGTGTATGCCATAAAGCCGCAGTCGGGATATTCCTCGCAAAGCTTTATGATGTCATCTTTTCTGATAAGAGGCTCACCGCCGGTGAACATATAGAAATGAGTACCCAGCTCTCTGCCCTGGGACACAATGCTTGACATTTCATCATAAGTCAGGTTGTTCTTATGACCGTACTCTGCCGCCCAGCAGCCTTTGCACTTGCAATTGCAGGCACTTGTGGGGTCAAGCAATATCTGGAAAGGTATATTGCACTTGTATTTCTCTCGGTTTTCTCTTACTGCCTTGGTACCCTTGACACCTGCACCGAGACCTACGGCAAGTATCATCTTTTTGAGCATATCTCTGTTAAGGTCGTGGAGAATATTCATGGCAAGAGTGTAATAGACATTATCCTGCTCTCTGATTATGCGTCTTGCCGCCTCGATATTTTTCTTTGGAAAAGTGTCACCCAGGAGCTTTTCTGCAAGGTCAATGAGTTTTATGAGATTTTCCTGAGGATTTTTGTCTATATATTTAAGCAGTCCGTCAATAGCAGTACCTACTGCAAGTCTTTCGGCTTTTTCTTTGATTGTCATTTGCTATACCTCCGCAAAAAAACATTATAGTATAATATATCATATTATCTTTATTTTGTCCATAATAAAAAAGTGAATAATATTTTTTCTTGTGTTATTGTCAAAAATAGTGTATAATGAAAAAACTTACGCTGAAAGGATTATGATATGAACGAAAGAACAAAAGCTACCTTGCTTGCACTTCTCAGAGCAAGCGTTGCTATGATTATATTTGTTATAGCTGTTATAAATTATGAAAAACTCAAAAACATCGATGTGCGCGCCATTGTTGACGCCTCGTCAAGTGTAATCTTTGCCATACTCACCATATGGGGCGTGTATCTGGTAAAATCTGTTCTCTTTATTATACCCGCTTCACTTATATATATTTCAATCGGAATGGCATTTCCTACGGTAAACGCCTGCCTCATCAGTCTCGTGGGTATTATCCTTGAGGTTACGGTGACTTATTTTCTCGGTCTTTTCCTGGGTGGAGACTATGTAAACAAGCTTCTTGCAAAAAGCAAGGGTGGTCGTAAAATACTCGATGCAAAAATAAACGATAACTTCCCTGCCTTTCTTGTTATAAGAGCGCTCCCCGTCTTTCCCATAGACTTTGTTTCACTTTTCTGGGGCGCTTCAAGAGCTAAGTTTCCACGCTATTTCTTCGCTTCTGTTATAGGTATTATGCCCCGTGTTATCCTCTTCACAATTTTAGGTGACGGTATTTATGATTATATTCCCATTCACCTTATAATCAAGATTGTTATATTCGCAATTCCCGTGGGTGTTGCCGTTTATCTCATAAGACACTTTATAAAAATGAAAAAATCCGACACTCTGCCGGAATAATAATAAATAAAAGATAAAATCCCGGAACGCGCAAAGGCAATCCGGGATTTTACAGATATTAGAGAACCAGAAGTTGTCGAAATTAAACACAAAACTTTAATTTGTTGTTTTGCAACACTATAATATAATATGTGTTGCATTTTGAAAACACCTTTTTGCATTTTTTAATATTTCTTAATTTTCTGTCACAAATCGAACACCCGAAGCCTTTCATGTGAAATCTTCGGGTGGATTTTTTAATTTTCAGGTGTTTTTTCAAGTTTGCAGATAAGTGTCTTATAGACATATCTGAAACAGATAAGGCTCACTGCAAGTGACATAATCTCTGCTACCGGGAAGGCGAGCCACACATTATTAAGCACACCTGTTTTTGAAAGCAGATATGCTGCAGGCAGCAGTACGATAATCTGACGGGCAAAGGACACAATTGTTGAAAAATGACTTCTGCCCAGAGCCTGGAAGGATGCGCCTAAGTTAATGCTTATACCTGCAAAAATGAAGTGTGTGCTGATAGTGCGCAAAGCAGGTACACCAATACCCATCATATCCTCACTTGCATCAAAAAGCTTGAGCATTGTTTCAGGCATAGCCCACATCAGAAGCATACCGAAGGTCATAATAGTCACTGCTATGAGACAGCTGAATTTCAGCGTAGAGGTTATTCTCTGCTTGTTTCTTGCACCGTAATTGAAAGCCACTATAGGGATTACACCGTTGTTAAGACCGAATATGGGCATAAAGGCAAAGGACTGGAGTTTGAAGTAAACTCCGAAAACTGCTGCCGCAGTGGTTGAAAAGCCAAGTAGAATTTTATTAAGGCAGAAGGTCATAAATGAGCCTATTGCCACCATTATTATCGAGGGTACACCTATTTTGTAAATCTCAGAAATAATTTTTCCGTCAGGTCTGAAGCCCTTGAAGGAAACGCGTACTTCCTTGTTATATTTCTGATTTAAGATTATGCCCACTATAAAAGCAAGTATCTGACCTATAACAGTTGCAATTGCGGCACCCTTTGCCTCAAGACGAGGGAAGGGGCCTATGCCGAGAATAAGCAGCGGGTCAAGAATAATGTTAGTAATTGCACCTGTGAGCTGAGTTACCATAGCAAGAGTGGTCTTACCCGTAGCCTGCATAAGTCTTTCCATAGTCACCTGACCGAAAAGACCTATTGAAACGGCACACACAACTGAAAGATAATCTACACCGTAGGAATAAATAGGCGATGAAGGGTCAATCTGTGTCTTGAAGAAAAGGGGTACACCAAAAATGCCGAAAAGCATAAAAGCTAAACCGCTGAGTACCGAAAGAAAAACGCCCTGAGTGGCAATTTTATTTACCTTTTCATAGTTTTTTGCGCCAAGATTTCTCGACAGCAAAGCGTTTATACCTACACCGGTACCCGTAGCAACACCAATCATAAGGTTCTGTGCAGGGAAGGCAAGGGACACTGCCGTAAGAGCGTCTTCGCAGACCTGAGAAACAAATATACTGTCAACAACATTATAAAGAGCCTGCACCAGCATTGACACCATCATAGGAAGGCTCATAGACAAAACAAGCTTTTTTACGGGCATAACACCCATTTTATTTTCTTTCTGCATTATGTCAAACTCCTTGAATAAATTTTCCTTGGATATTATATCATTATTGAAAAGGTAAATCTACACTTTTCGGCAAAATCTTTTATTGATTTTGCACTGTATATGCTGTCATTAAATGTGCAACTTGACGAAAGTAAAGTGATTATTGTCTAAATTACCATATTTCTTTTTAGGCAAAGTGATAAAATGCTTTTAAAGAACTGTCAGCCCTTTAATTTCTTATATTATTATGGTATAATAATTGTGAATTTTATCCTAAGGAGGATACAATATGAAAAACATAAAACGCATTATTTCTCTGGTACTGTGCGCCGCACTGGTGCTTTCCTGTGCAGGTATGTTCTCATACGCTGCAGACCTGAGAGAAAAATCACCTGTGGCAGAGCTTGATTTCGTTACAATCTCTGACCCTCACTTCTATCCCGAAAGTCTTATGGGCGGCAAGTGCGATGCATGGCAGGCTTATGCTTCCACCAACACAAAGCAGTTTGCTCAATCAGAGCAGATGATGAAAACTGCCGTTGAGACTGCCGTCGCCAGAAACCCTGAACTCAAGTATGTTCTTATCCCCGGCGACCTGACAAAAGACGGTGAATATACAGCTCACGTTGAGTTTGCCGCTTTACTCGAGGAGTACGAAGCAAAATA
>JAZTYQ010000051.1:0-8620 GCA_045637065.1 Acutalibacteraceae bacterium | reverse complement strand
GCACCGAGAAATGTCAAAACAGGTAAAACCGGCATTGAAAATGGCTTCGGCGCCTCAGTTATTGCAGTCAAGCACAAAACCGAAAACAGACGAAGTAACGTCTTTATGCTCAGCACAATGTCACTTGTTATGATAGTGATGTCTGTTGCAGGTGCTTTCATATTCAAAGCCCTGCCCGTAGGTGTGTTTGTGATGAATGTATATATGCTCACTATGGGAATTGCCTCGGGCAGATGGGGCAAAGAGCTTGCCTACCCTTATATCTATCTTATCCCCGAAAAGCCCCATATCAAGCTGTGGTATGCTCTCAAGGGCGAGTTTCTGCCTCTTATTGCAGAGAGTATTCTCTGTTTTGTGCCGGTATATTTCATAATGCATCTGAGCATAGCTGAAACCGTAGGAATGATTGTGGGCAGAATGAGCTTCGGCCTACTCTTTATCAGCGTCAACCTTCTTCTTCAAAGAATGTTCGGCTCTTCGGATAAAAAAGTGCTTGTGCTTATGGTTTATTTCCTTCTTATTATGCTTTTCTCGGCACCGGGCGCATTTGCAGGCTTCTTAATCACAATGTTTTATCCATTCTGGTTTACTGCAACATATTTTGTTATGAGCGTAGTGAACATCATAGTTGCAGCTATACTCGCCTTCTGTTGCAGGAATGTTCTCAGAGAAGTCGGATAAGTTTATTTAAAGAAATAAAAGTTAAGCAGGTCATTACCTTTCAGTAGTGACCTGCTTTTGATTAAGATTGATAAAACTTTAAGTTTCTGAGCTTATGCTCTGCGGGTAGAGGCTTGAAGGTTAGTCACCGATAAAATCGCGACCGCAATTGCTGATTATTTCTTTTCCCTCTGCGCCTTGACAATGGCAGCATACTTCATAGCTCTGCCGAGACCGTGCATTATAATGCTGTACAGAAGCGATGCAAGCTCTCTCGGGCTTCTGCGTTTTTCATCGTTGAGCCATGTCCACATTGTGCTCGTAAGACCTGCTGCAAGGAACTGTGTAACATATAACTCAATGTCGCTCATATTTTCGTGGTCAATAAATCTGTTTGTGAAGCGTGTAAAAGCTTCTCCCAGACTGATTTTACCCTTGTCACTGAGAATAACAAGGAAGGTTTCACGGTTGTTCTCAATATATTCGAGAACTTTTATAAGAAACTCGATATTTGTAAAATCCTTCACATCGGGGTGATTGTGTATGGCAGCTATATCCACAGCAATATCTTCGATTATATCGTCATAAAGGTCATACTGGGTGTCATAGTGACGGTAAAAAGTGCTTCTGTTTACATCTGCACCTTCGCATATTTCTTTTATGCTTATGGCGTGGATTGACTTGGTTTTCATTATATCAATAAGACTGCTCTTAAGAAGCATCTTGGTCATTCTTACTCTTCTTCCGTCAACTTGCTTTTCCATTTCAAAACCTCCTTTTTTTACGGTTTTGTTTATTATACAACATTATGCTTTGAAATGCAACACTGTGTAGGAAAAATAACATAACGATTTATACAGTGCAAAATTGCAAGCTTTTGGTGAAAACTGCACAACAAAGGGCTTATTACTGCAATTGACTTAAACCGACATTTGTGCTATCATACCTTTATATTTTTATCCGGAGGGATTTTTATGGAAAAAACTAAAAGAGACTCCTTTGCAAGCCGTTGGGGATTCATTATGGCTTGTATCGGCTCAGCAGTAGGCATGGGTAACATATGGCTTTTCCCCACAAGAGTTTCACTTCTTGGCGGTGGTGCATTTCTCATTCCCTATTTTATTTTTGTTATACTTATCGGCTCAACGGGTGTTATAGGTGAAATGGCATTCGGCAGAATGGCGCGCTCAGGCCCTATTGATGCCTTCGGTTATGCAACGGCAAGCAAAGGCAAGAAATTACCTGGTCAGGTTATCGGTGCTGTACCGGCTCTCGGCTCACTTGCCCTTGCAATAGGCTATACCGTTGTAATGGGATGGATTCTCAAATATATGGTGGGTACCTTCACAGGTGCAACCCTTGCCCACACAGATGCAGATGCCTTCGGCGGTGCTTTCGGCTCAATGGCTTCATCCTTTGGCAATAATATATGGCAGGTTTCAGCTCTTGTTATCGTGTTTATCATACTTATGTTCGGCATCGGCTCGGGTATTGAAAAGGCAAACAAAATCATGATGCCGCTTTTCTTCTTCCTCTTCCTCGGTCTCGGCGTTTATATTGCTTTCCAACCGGGAGCAATTGACGGCTTCAAATATATTTTCACAGTTGATTTCACAGCTCTTGCCAATCCCAAAACCTGGATATATGCACTTGGACAGGCGTTTTTCTCACTTTCCGTTGCAGGTAACGGCACACTGATTTACGGCTCATATCTCTCTGATAAAGAGGATATCCCCAAGTCGGCAAGAAACGTTGCCTTTTTCGACACTATGGCTGCCGTACTCGCTTCATTTGTAATTATCCCTGCAATGGCTACAGCAGGCGCTCAGCTTGACCAGGGCGGCCCCGGACTTATGTTTATTTATCTGCCAAACCTGTTTAAAGGTATGCCCGGCGGCAATATTATAGCTATAGTCTTCTTTATTGCTGTATTCTTCGCAGGTCTGACATCACTGATTAACCTTTATGAAACACCTATAGCAACAGTGCAGGAGCGTTTAAAGCTCGGCAGAGTACCCGCATGCATTATAGTTGCAGTTTTTGGCATTGGCGTTTCACTGTGTATTCAGGGCATTGTTTCCGACTGGATGGACATCGTTTCGATTTACATCTGTCCTCTCGGCGCAGGTCTTGCAGGAATAATGTTCTTCTGGGTGCTGGGCAAAAAAATTGTTGAAAGTGAAGTCAACAAGGGCAGAATCAAGCCCATCGGCAAATGGTTCTATCCCTTTGCAAAATATGTCTTCTGCGGTGTTTGCGTGCTTGTTTTTGTTGCAGGTGCAATTCTCGGCGGTATCGGCTAAACTCCCCTCTGAAAGGTTCTGATTAAATGAAATATAACTATCATACCCACACCTCGCGGTGCTTTCACGCTACGGGCAGCGACGAGGAATATGTGCTTTCTGCTATTGAGGCAGGCTTTGACGAAATAGGCTTTGCTGACCATACGGCGTGGAATTACAAGGGTTTTATATCTCATATGAGAATGCACGAAAATCAGCTCGCGGATTACTGCAACAGTGTGAAAAATCTGCGTGAAAAATATAAGGATAAAATCAGCATTAAGCTGGGACTTGAATGTGAGTATTTTCCACAGCATCTCGATTGGCTGAAAGCTGAAATAGAAAAACAGGAAATCGACTATATCATTCTCGGGCATCATTTCTGCGGCAGCGAGCAGTTAGGCCCTTACAACGGATTCATCACCACTCCCGAAGAGCTTTACGCTTACCGTGACGATGTGCTTAAGGCTATGGATACGGGACTTTTCAGCTATGTTGCTCACCCTGACCTTTTTATGAGAGGCTATGCTCAGTTCGATGAGCATTGTGAGAAAATTTCACAGGATATTATAACAAAGGCTATTGAGACAGACACTCCCCTTGAGTTTAATCTCTTAGGCTTCAAGCACGGAATAAACGACGGTAAGCCCGGCTATCCCCACCCTGAATTCTGGAAGATTGCAAGTGAGATGAAGCCAAAGGCAATAGTCGGCATTGACGCTCATTATCCCGATGCATATTTGGAAGCTGAGCATTTTCAGCTTGGTTATGACGAACTGAAACGATACGGTCTCGAGCCTGTAGAAAGAATAAAATTTCTCAGATAAAAACTTAACGGCGAGGATTAGCCGAGTGTTCGTAAGGACACTCGGCAGTTTTATTCGCCTTGCGGCGAGTTTTATTGCTTCGCAGTGATATTACGCTTTGCGTAGTGTTATTGACCTTCGGTCAGTTTCCTGCGGATAAAATATCACTGAAGCTGAAAGCTTCAATATCACTATTGCCAAAGGCAATAATATCACTCTGCCACCAAGCAGAATAACACTCAAACCCACCGAAAATAAAAGCGCACTTACTCGCCACAATAATGGGAGCAGTGCGCTATTTTTAATTATTCAAATATGTTGTCCATATTATAGAAGCCCGGTTCCTGATTTACAAGGAATTCAGCCGCAGACACTGCACCGTCTGCAAAAAGGCTTCTGTTTTCAGCCTCGTGCTTTAAGGTGATGACCTGTGAGCCCATAGCGAAAACTATTTCATGGGTACCCACTTCATTTCCCATACGAAGGGAGTGGATGCCTATTTCCTTTTTATCTCTCTTGCCGTAGCCGCTTCTGCCGATAACATACTCCGCATCGGTTTTAACCGTCTTTATGCTGTCAGCCAAAAGTATTGCAGTACCGCTTGGTACGTCAAGCTTCTGGTTGTGGTGCTTTTCGAGGATTTCAATATCTGCATCGGGGAATGCCTTTGCGGTAATTTTTGCTAGACACGAGAGAAGTGCAACACCCAGCGACATATTCTGTGAATAGAATACGGGTACCTTTTCACTTGCAGACATAATCATAGCCTTTTCTTCTTCGGTCTGTCCTGTTGTGGCAATAACCACGGGCAGATTTCTTTTTATGGCATAAGTTACAACATCTTCTGTTGCAGCGTGATTTGAAAAGTCGATTATGCAGTCTGCTTCACCCTGAAATTCATCTATATTCTTATAAATGTTCTTTTCACTGTCGGTGTCAAATTCCATACTGCAGTATGCGGCAACGGTGTGTTTTTCACCTGAAAGGATAATATCGCTCAGAGCCTTGCCCATTCTGCCGCCCGCACCGTTAATTATAATTCTCATAGTATCACCTTATACATCGAGACCAAGTTCACGCATTCTATCGAGTAGAACTGCCTTTGTTGCATCTTCCATTGAAGTAAGGGGAAGTCTTACATAGTCCTCACAGAAGCCCATAGCTGCCATAGCTGCCTTTGCGGGAATGGGATTAACTTCGCTGAAGAGTGCCTTAACAAGAGGGAAGAACTTGAACTGCATTTCTGCTGCACCCTTGATATCGCCGTCGAGGAACTTGTGGCACATCTCTGAGGTTTCCTTGGGAAGTACATTTGAAAGAACTGAAATAACACCCTTGCCGCCAACGGACATAAGAGGCACTATCTGGTCGTCATTACCTGAGTAAAGTGTGAGCTTGTCGCCGCAAAGAGCCATGGTTTCTGTGATTTTGTCAATCTGGCCGTTAGCTTCCTTGATAGCCTGAATCATGGGGTGCTTTGCAAGCTCTGCATATGTAGCAGGCTCAATGTTTACTCCTGTTCTTGAGGGTACGTTATAGAGAATGATAGGCTTTGTGCTGGCATCTGCAATAGCAGTGAACATTTTGATAAGACCCTTCTGTGTAGCCTTGTTGTAATAAGGTGTAACAACGAGCATAGCATCACAGCCAACCTCACAAGCGAATTTTGTAAGGTCGATAGCATAAGCAGCGTCATTTGAACCTGTGCCTGCAATAACAGGTACTCTGCCGCCGACAACCTCAACAGCAAACCTGAGAACCTCTCTGTGTTCCTCGTCTGTAAGTGTTGAGCCTTCGCCTGATGTGCCTGCGATAACAAGAGCGTCAATGCCCTCATCAATCTGCCAGTTGATAAGCTTTCTGAAGCTTTCGTAATCTACTCCGTTTGAGTTAAGGGGTGTTACAAGTGCTGATGCTGCACCTGTGAAGATGGGCTTTCTTTCCATAGTTTTGTTGCTCCTTTATTTTTATTCCGAAAACTCTGTTTAAATTTGCTTTTTGAGTAATAACCGTCGGTCATTACAAACTAAAACACCCGACTTTTGCATCGAGTGTTCATAACAGCTACAAACTTCATAAGTGAAAATATACACTATGAACTTTAAATTCTAATTATAATAGCACTCCGCAAAAAGCGACAGTTGCACAGATCTTATTCTGCGCCCCCAGGTTGTCTTTCGCCTGACACCTTCGGCGGTCATTCCTTTCACACTGCAGGATTTTGCGTGAATCCCCGTTCACAGTGCTACTGATAATAAACCGCAGCCTCTATCTTTAACTGAATTATTCGGTTTAGATGAGTTTATCACTGTTTTCATTATATGTCAAGACTTAATGCGAAAAAAATTCATAAACAGCCTCACCGAAAAACAAAAGCGTTGATAAAGGAGTAAAATATATCCACTGTCTGTATTCATCAGCCTTTTTTAAAGGTGCAAGGTCAAGGCTGTACTGTTTATCATCAACACTAAGGTCTATTCTGCTCCCTTGAGTTTTAAGGGTCAGCACTGCATATTCGGTGCGGTATGAATTGTATTCGCTTCTCTGCTTCGCCGTCAGTACGCCTGCACCCAGAAGAGTGAAGCAGGCAATAATAACACTGACAAGGAAAAATCGGGAAAGGATTTTTTTCATTTCCTCATTCATCTTTTTCTTCATACTCCTTCAGTATTTCGCCAAGGGCAGTGCCGATACACTTACCTGTATATACTGCCTCTTCAAGAGTGTTGGCATCAGAGCCTACCTCAACTAAAAGAGAACAGTGTGAAACATTCATATTATAGCTTCTCGGGCAGAAGTAAAGAGGTCTTGTTATGCCCTCATAAAGTTCCTCAAGCTTATTCTGCAGATGCACTGCAAAGGTGAGATTATACCTCCAGTCAGGCAGATTTGTTATTGGGTTACCCTCTTCCTGACAGCCACTGATAATCATAATTTGCGCAGCCTTTTTGCCTTTGACTTTTGCAGTGGGCTTGATTTTAGTGCCGTCTGTCAGCTGTATTGCATCTCTGTGAATATCAAGCACTACCTGGATTGACGGATTCTCTTTGAGAATCTTTTCGATGGTTTCTCTCGAATGTGCATAGGCACCGTTATAGGAATGGTCGTGTATAACCGTGTCATGAATAACACCGTAACCCGCCTTTTCAATTTCATCACAGATTGCCTTTCCTACTCTCACCATATTAACGGCATCACTCTGTGAGCGTGTGCGAAAATCCGTTTCATAAAAGCCTCTGTCGAGAATCTGATAGGTCTCTGTTGTGTGAGTGTGAAAAATCAGCACCGAGGGCTTATCCTTAGTCACACTCAGGTCAATTCTTTCACCTAAGATTCTTTCAATGTCAATTTCCGTTTTATTCACATTTTTAACCCGTACCCTGCCGAAGCTGTCGGTCACGCCATCCTGCTTATACTGCTTCTCTTTTATATTGCCGTCTTTTTTATCCTTAGCGGCAGTCTTCTTTCTGTCTTCAATAACTTTCACTATATCGGCAGGTGTATCCGTGAAATTTTCTTCAGGCAATGTATTTACCGTTGTGTCTTCCTTAAGGGTAGTTTTTTCGGCGGCGGTTGTGCTTTCATATATGCCCGTCACTTCCTCGCGTACCGATGAAGTGAAATCAGGCAGGGTGAAGCCCTGCTGAGGAAGATAGCTTTTTGCGCTCAAAAGCACAGCCTGAGATGTGAAATAAAACAGTGTTCTGTGAAAAAGCACCGTAATAACTGCAGCCGTTGTCACAAGCGCAAGATAAATAATTATTTTCATTGGTCTTTTGTTTTTCATCGGTCTTCTCCTTAAAATTTATCTGTATATAAATTTATTCAGAAAAAATCGGAATTATCCCACAATTGACATAATATCCTGAAGCGTCAGCTCAGGCTGAAGAACCGTGTTTATTGCCATGGCAATAAGGTGAGCAGCTCTGTCAATAAGAGTGTCAACCTCCTTTGGTGTGACCATCATGCTTTTATGCTCGTGAAGCTTTTTCATAATACTCTGCTCACGCAGTTCAATTCCCGACTTTTCAAAAACATCAAGAGCCATTGTCACTGCATCCACAACCGTAGGCACTCCGATAGCTATAACGGGTACGCCGAGAGTTTTTTCGTTTATTCCTTTGCGTCTGTTGCCCACACCTGACCCGGGAGACACCCCCGTATCGCACATCTGCACCGTTGTGCCGAGTCTGCCCACATTTCTTGAAGCAAGAGCATCAACGGCAATAACGCAGGCGGGCTTGATTTTTCTCACAACACCCGAAATTATCTCCACCGTTTCAATGCCTGTTTTGCCGAGTACGCCCGGCACTATACCTGCCACACTGCGAAGAGAACCAAGTCCCAGTGTTTCGGAAAGCTCATTGCTTATATGCCTTGTTGCAAGCAGAAGAGACATAACCTTCGGACCCAGTGCATCAGGTGTTATATCCTCGTTGCCGAGACCTGCCACAAGCACACCGCCTTTTTTCGGCAGAAGCTCTTTAAGCTCACAGGAAAGAATATCAAGGGCATCAGAAAACATATCACTTCCCTGAGTGAGGGATTTTGTTTCCAGGGTAATATATTTACCCTTCGGCTTTGACAGCAGCTTCTCACCCTTATCATTGATTATTTCAATTGTTGTTATTCTCACATCTTTTTCCTTTCTGTAAGAGGATAAAACCCCGTCAAGCTCCTCTTTTTCTCTGTATTCCCGTCTTTCTATGGCAAGATCTGTGCGAAAATTCATTTTTTCACCTCAAAACTATTGCATTTTTTGAAAATATATAGTATTATTGTTGCCGTGTGAAAAAAAGTATATCCAAATTTGCAAAAATATCTTGCAAATTTTTCTCAAAAGTGATATGATGTCTTTTGCATGACAGTATT